>DAIPYB010000064.1:0-9872 GCA_036782955.1 Pseudoxanthobacter sp.
GCGGGCAAAGGCAAGCTTCGTCGGCGGCCTGCGCCTGCCGAACGACGAGACCGGCGATTGCCAGATGTTCACCACGCGGCTGGCGGAGATGGCGGCCGGTCTCGGCGTGCGTTTCCGCTATGACACCCAAATCCGCGCGTTGCGCTATGAGGGCGGCCGCATCAGCGGCGTCGATACCAGCGCGGGGCTGGTGACCGGTGACCGCTATGTGGTGGCGATGGGTTCTTTCACGCCCCATCTGCTGCGCCCGCTCGGCATCGAGGCGCCGATTTATCCGGTTAAAGGCTATTCCCTGACGATTCCGGTCGTCGATCCGGCTGCCGCCCCTGTCTCCACCGTGCTGGACGATCTCTACAAGGTCGCCATCACGCGCCTTGGCGACCGCATCCGCATTGGCGGCATGGCGGAGGTTTCTGGCTACAAGCTGCGGCTGCTGAAGGAGCGTCGCGAGACGCTGGAGCTTTCCATCAACGATCTGTTCCCCGGCGCGGGGCGGATGACGGACGAGTTCTTCTGGTCGGGCCTGCGGCCGATGACGCCGGATTCGACCCCGATCATCGGACCGACCCGCTATGGCAACCTCTTCATCAATTCCGGTCACGGTACGCTGGGCTGGACGATGTCGTGCGGCTCGGCGCGGGTCATCTCCGACCTGATCTCGGGCGTGAAGCCTGAAATCGATGCTTCCGAGCTGGCTATCTCCCGCTATGCGGCATGACCGGACCCGGCCATGCCCGGCCGCCGGCACGACAGGATGACGCGGTGCAAAATCCATCATAGGATTTACCGGCAATCGCGGTAGGATGTGCTGCTGAAGGTCTACGGCGGCACATCCCTTGCACCGGGTTCACCGTGCAAAGGGTTCGCCTTGCAGAAGGTTCGGTTCTGCAAGGCCGGTCGCCACGGGGCAGGAAGCCACGCGGGCGGTCGGTTCTTTATGGCCTTCCGGCACGGGCAGCACAGGGGGCGAGCATGGCGGACGAACGCGCGGCGGCAACCGGCAAGGCGGGCAAAAAGCCCACCAATGCTGCAAGGCGCTCCCCGCCACCGGCGCTGCCGGGCGAGCCGCGCGGCGTTGTGCTGCGCGATGGCCGCCTTCCGGTCGAGAGCCTTGCCCAGCGCGCCGCTCGCTCCATCGGAACCGCCATCGTGCGGGGCACCTACAAGCCGGGCGACACGCTGCCGGTGGAAAGCGAGATTTGTTATTCTCTCGGTGTCGGGCGCAACATTCTGCGCGAGGCCGTGAAGATTCTGGCCGGCAAGGGCCTGATCCGCACGGTGCGCCGGGCAGGCACCATCGTCATGCCGCGCGCGGCGTGGAGCCTGCTTGATGCCGACCTGCTGCAATGGTCGCTGGCGGAAGACGATCTGAAAACACCGCTGGAGGCGGATTTCGTGGCTCTGCGCGCCGCTGTCGCGCCTGCTGCGGCTGCAGCGGCGGCGGCAAAGCCGCAGGCTGCGCTGGTGGCCGATCTTTCTACACTTGCCGATGAAATCGAGGCGGCCGGCAGTGACCGTGCCCGCAGCTATGCCGCGGAAGTGCGGTTTATCGAGCTGCTGCTGTCTGGTTGCGGCAACCGCGCCTTTGCAGGGCTTGCGACGCCGCTGGCGCTGGCGCTGACCGGGGCTGCACCGGGGCGCCGACGTGCCGCGCCAGCTTGGCGCGCGGTGGTGGAGGCGATTGCCGCCCGCAATGGCGAAGGTGCATCGGCTGCCATGGCCGAGCTGGTGGAAGGGCCTGCCCGCCCTCGCGGCAAGGCCTGATCCGCTGCTGGTGGCTTGAAACCGGCCTGTTCGCGGGGGCTGGCTTATGCGGAAGCAGCCTCCGGCTGCGATCTTTGCCGAAACCGGCATGGGCGGCGGACCGCGCAAATCCGATGGCCGCCGCTCACTGTTTCAGTGGTTGAAGACGCGGTTCAGCACTGCGATCTCGTCGGGCCGGGTGGCAAATCCGGCGGTGAATCCATCACGGTGCGCGCGGCGGGCCCACGCATCTATATCGCGGTTACCCGGGCCGTCGGGCGGGATATCGATGACGGCCGCGATGCCGGCCGCAGCCGCGGCCGCGACTACGAGACCGCGGGCGAGGACTTCCGATGCACCGCCGTGACCGCGTCCCGGAAGCCCGATGGTGGGTTGTAACTGCACAGGGCTGAAACCGAAACCGACGAGGCGTGCCGCGGGCTGCGGCGTGCCGGCGGCATTCCGCCCGCTGCGCGGGCTTTCACACAGCCGCAGCATTGCCGCGGGTTCCTGCGCCATCAGTGCGATGATGCGGGTGCTGCAGGCGGCAAGGCCGAGCTGCGCCTCGCGCACGGCGATGCGCAGGGCGAGGCGGCCGATACAGTCCGGATCGGCGGCCGGCAGCACGATGGCATCCGGCCGCCCGGCCATTACGACATCGAGGTCGCCATCGGCAAGGCGGGAGGTCAGCGAATGAATGCGCACGAAGCGCAGAATCGGCGTCCGCCCCGCTGGCGGATCGGCGCGCAGGCTTTCCAGCGCCTGCCGCGCAGCTTTCCGGCCGGCATCCAGCGCCGGGCCTTCGGCAAGGCCAAGAAGATCGATGACCACGGCATCTGCTCCTGCGGCATGGGCGGCAGCGATGGCATCGGCATCACCGGCCTTGGCAAGAGCGAGGGATCGCATCCAAATCTCCTGGCTGCGGGGCCTGCCGGGCGGCAGGCGGTGCCGCATGACAAGCCGGAAATGACACGCCCGAAACAATCCCTGCCGGACACCGTTTCTTGGCGGTTCGGCGTCGGCGGTCGGAGACGACAGCCGTCCCACTTTCCGCCTGCCGGAACAGCCCGAAGGATGCACCCTGTCAGGTTTTCCCCGGCTTCCGCGCAAGGCAGCCGAACCGCGCGACGGGGAACGCACAGGATTATTGCTGCAGCGCAAGAGCGCAAGAGTGCGGTTGCGATTGAAAGGCAGCTTCTTTGCGCAAATCCAACCGGGTGGCGAAAATGCCACCCTTTTCGCCACTCTGGCCAAAAAAACTGCACGCCGGCTTATCTGGACGAGCAAGATCATGCACGCCAGATGCGGCGAGGCGGCAAAGATGAACTTGTCGGTTGTGCGCGGGCGCAGCAAAGGCATGCCCACGCATGGCTTCTTGCCGGCGTTGCTCAGCGGGCTTCGCGGATGAAGGTGGATTCTGCGTGAATCTCGATCAGCGTGGGTACGAAGCGTTCGCGGGCCGCAACCAGAGCATCGGCGAGGCCGGCGAAGCTGCGAACCCGTTCGGCGGCGCAGCCGAAGCCTTCCGCGATGCGCACGAAATCCGGCACCTTCAGGTCCACGCCCACCGGAGTAATGGAGCGGGCTTCCATGTAGGAGCGGATTTCGCCGTAGCCGTCGTTGTTCCACAGGATGATGATGACCGGCGCGCCGGCCTCAACGGCGGCGGCGAGTTCGCCGATGGTGAACAGCACGCCGCCATCGCCGACAAGGGCGATGACCGGGCGGTCGGGCTGTCCGATCTGGGCGCCGATGGCGGCCGGCAGGCCATAGCCAAGGGTGCCGTAGCCGGTGGAGGCATTGAAGAAGGATCGCGGCTGCGCCGGACGGTAGAACTGGTTGGAGAAATAGACCGTCTGGGTGGAATCGCCGACGATGACGGCCTGCGGCAGCACGCTGTCGATCGTTTCCATCAGGCGGCGATAGGGGGCGGTGCCCGGCGGCAGGGCGGCCTCGGTCTCGGCTCGCAACGCGGCGGCCCGCGCCGCGCCATCGCGGGGCGCACCGCCCGGCAGGCCTTCGGAAAGCGCCGTCATCGCCAGCCCGGCATCGCCGACGAGCGCCACCGCCGCTTCCGGCCCGCGCATCATCTGTTGCGGATCGATGTCGATGCGTACCAGCACCCCGCCGATCACCACCGGGGCCGGCACGGGGTACATCTCCGTTTCGCCGAATTCGGTGCCGACGGCCACCACCACGTCCGCTTCGGCCAGCGCCGCCAGCAGGGGCGGGGACGTGATGATCTCACCGGCGATGAGCGGATGGCCGGGCGGCAGCAGGCCGCGGGCATTGATGGTCATGATGACGGGGGCGTCCAGTGCCTCCGCCAGTGCGCGCGCGGCCTGCGGTGCGCCGGCAGCGCCGCCGCCGAGCACCACGAGCGGCCGCTTGGCCGATGCGATCAGCCGCGCGGCGGCACTGAGTGCCGCGGCCGGCGGCTGCGGGGGCTGCGGCAGCGCGCGGGCATGCACCGGCAGCGCGTCGCCCGGCGCGGTGATGACATCGACCGGAATCTCGATATAGACCGGCCTTGGCCGGCTGCCGGCGAACACGGCCATGGCCCGGGCGATGACCTCCGGCAACTGGGCGGGATGGGTCAGGGTGTGGCTGAAGGCGGTGACGCCCTCGGCCAGCGCGCGCTGGGATTTCAGCTCGTGCAGGTGGCCGTTGCCGGTGCCCATTTCCGACAGGCTGTTGACCGATGCGATGACGAGCATGGGCACGGAATCGGAATAGGCCTGCCCCATGGCCGTCAGGATGTTGGTCAGCCCCGGTCCGGTGATGGTGAAGCACACCCCCGGCCGGCCAGTGGCGCGGGCATAGCCATCGGCCATGAAGCCGGCGCCCTGCTCGTGGCGGGGAGTGACGTGGCGGATCGATGAGCCGGCGAGCCCGCGATAGAGTTCCACGTTATGGACACCGGGAATACCGAACACGACCTCGACGCCGTAGGCCTCGAGAATCTCGACGAGCACTTCACCGCAGGTGGCCATGTGGCTTTCTCTCTCAGGCGCCGGCCGGCTTATCGGGGAAAAAGACGTCCCGTGCCCGCCGGCCGGCGGGCACGGGAAAGGCTGGATGGAACAGGCAATCCGGCCGAAAGCCAGAAAAATGAACGGTTCCATATTCATCCGCCGCCGGCCGGGCCGGCAAGCGTGCCGCGAGGCCGGGCCGGTTCCGGTCAACAGGAATTCCGGCCGGACGGGAACCGTCAGTCGGCGGCGAGCGCGGTTTCCAGAATGTCCATGCCCTCATGCAGCACGTCGTCTCCGGCGGTCAGCGGCACGAGGATGCGGATGGTATTGAACGCGGTTCCGCACGACAGCAGGACGAGGCCGTTTTCCCACGCCCGCTGCACGACCCGCCGGGTGGCATCGGCATCGGGTTCGAAGGTGCCGCGATCGCGCACGATGTCGAACGCGATCATCGCGCCGGGGCCGCGCACGGCGGAAATGGGCACCAGATCGTTGCGCGTTTCCCAGCCCTTGATGCGGTTGACCAGCATGTCGCCGATGATGTTGGCGCGCTCGACGAGCTTTTCCTCGGCGAACACATCCAGCACAGCCAGTGCCGCCGCGCAGGCCAGCGGATTGCCGGCATAGGTGCCGCCGAGGCCACCGGGATCGACGCCGTCGATGACGTCGGCCTTGCCGATCACTCCCGACAGCGGAAAGCCGCCGGCAAGGCTCTTGGCCACGCAGATCAGGTCGGGGTGAACGTCATAGTGCTCCATGGCGAACATCTTGCCGGTGCGTCCGAAGCCGGTCTGCACCTCGTCGGCGATGAGCAGGATGCCGTGCTGGTCGCAGATGCGGCGCAGCGCCCGCATCAGCGCCGGCGGGGCCATGTGGAACCCGCCTTCGCCCTGCACCGGCTCGATGATGATCGCCGCCACGTTCTCCGGCGCCACGTCGGCCTTGAAGATGAAATCGAGGTGGCGGAGCGTCTCCTCGATGGAAACGCCGAGCTGGGCCACCGGGAACGGCACGTGGAAAATGTCCGGCAGGGTTGCCGGCAGGCCCTTCTTGTAGGGCTGCACCTTGCCCGTCAGGGTCACGGCCAGATTGGTGCGGCCGTGGAAGGCGCCGGTGAAGGCGATGATGCCCGGCCGCCCGGTGACGATGCGGGCGATCTTGACGGCATTTTCCGTCGCTTCGGCGCCGGTGGTGAAGAACAGCGACTTGGCCGGCCCGTCGATCGGGGCGATGGCATTCAGCCGCTCGGCAAGCGCGATATAGGGCTCGTACATCAGCACCTGGAAGCAGGTGTGCGTGAAGTGCTCCATCTGTGCCTTCACCGCCGCAATCACTTTCGGGTGGCAGTGGCCGGTGTTCAGCACCGCGATTCCGCCGGCGAAATCGACGTAGCGCTTGCCTTCGACATCCCAGACTTCGGCGTTAAGCGCCCGGGCGGCGGAAATCGGCGTGGTGTGTCCCACGCCGCGGGCCACCGCCGCGGTGCGGCGTGCGAGAAGGTCGGCATTCGTGCTCATTTTTATCGGTCCTCGCAGGGTTTCGGGGCCGGCAGAATGCGGAGGGGCATGCCGCCGGCCGGCAGGAGGGCTCAGGCCCGCGCGCTGCGGGGCGCGTTGGGGCGCATGAGCCGGTCGGCATAGCCGGCGATGCGGCGGGTGGCTTCTGCCAGACGCGCGTCATCGAGCGTGAAGGCCAGCCGCACGAAGCCGTCGGCGCTTGGGCCGAAGGGCAGCGCGTCCAGCACCGAAACGCCGGTTTCGCGGAACAGGCCCCACGCGAAATCGAGCGACGACAGCCCGGTCTCGCGCACATCGACGAGGCAGAACATGCCGGCGGCCGGCGACAGGCAGCGGATGCCGGCAACGCCGGCCAGACCCTGCACCACCCGATCGCGCCGGCGGCGGTAGATCGCGCGCATGTCGGCGGTGATGACCGGGCTCATTTCCACGGCGGTGAGGGCGGCTTCCTGAATGAAGCCCGGCAGGCCGTAGATCA
Organism: Pseudoxanthobacter sp.; assembly: GCA_036782955.1. Classification (GTDB taxonomy): domain Bacteria; phylum Pseudomonadota; class Alphaproteobacteria; order Rhizobiales; family Segnochrobactraceae; genus Pseudoxanthobacter. The sequence goes on from DAIPYB010000064.1 coordinate 6,714, forward strand.
TGCACAGGCCGAGATTATCGAGGTGGCGGACCAGCGGCGCCTGCGCCATGACCCAGCCGACGCGCCAGCCGGTCATGGCGTGGGACTTCGACAGCGAATTGAGCGTTACCGTGCGTTCCGCCATGTCCGGCAGGGCGGCGATGGCGGTGTGGGTGCCTTCGAACAGCAGGGTGCTGTAGACCTCGTCGACGATGACCCACAGGTCGTGGCGCAACGCGATGGCCGCGATGGCGGCAGCCTCCCCGGGCGTCAGCACCATGCCTGTCGGGTTGTTGGGATTGGCGAGCGCGATGGCACGGGTGGCGGGCGTGACTGCGGCCTCGATAGCTTCGATATCCGGGCGCAGGCCGTTTGCCGCCGACACGGCCACCGGCACGACGCGTGCGCCCGACGCGCCGATGGCGGCCGGATAGGTCAGGTACATCGGCTCCGGCACGATCACCTCGTCGCCCGGCTCGAAAAGGCACTGGGCAACGGCGAACAGCGCATTCTGGGCACCGGCGGTGACCATGATGTTTTCCGGCCCCACGGCGAGGCCGCTGAGATCGTTCTGCAGGGTGGCGATGGCGGTGCGCAGGCGATGGCGGCCGGCCACCTCGCTATAATGAGTGTCGCCGTCGCGCAGCGCGGTGATGGCGCGTTCGACGATCGCGGCCGGCGTGGAGAAATCCGGGTCGCCCACGCTGAGCACGATCACGTCCTCGCCGCGTCGTTCGGCCTCTTTCGCCGCGGTGTGGATGTTCCAGGCCGCGACCGATTCGCCGCCAATATGCTCGACACGGGAAGAGAAACGCATGGGGAAGAAGCCTCGAAGTCTGAGGGCGGGGGCACGCGGCTCCGCCGCCGGCCGGAAACAAATGTGTCCGGTTGCCGCATGGGACAGCGCCTGACTTCGGCGTGCAAGCCGAAAATGAAAATATTTCCGGCTTGCTATCGGAGGATTTATCGCCCTGCCGGTCCGCGCTGCCCGGCCGCGGGGCGGCCGGCTGCCATGCCACGGCCGCCAGCCCTTGCCCTGCCCATGGCGCTGGGGCACACCAGAAACTGGCGTTTATTTCGATAACGATATTTTTCAGACGGTAGTGGTCCGATATGTTCAGCGGCCAGAAGACTTTTTTCTTCATTCATCAGAACATGCCTGCCCAGTTCGTCCATCTGGTGCGGTATCTGGCCGGCAAAGGCCACAACGTTTACTACATCACCGCTTCCCACAAGGCTGAGATGCCGGGCGTGGTGCGCGTGGCCTACAAGGCACCCGAGCCGGCCGGAGACACGGTGACCGGCCCGCTGCGCCCGATGGTGGATTCCTTCGCCTATGGCCTCAAGGCGGTGCGCGCGCTGGAGGCGCTGCGCGACCGCGATATCCGGCCCGACATCATCATCGGCCACACCGGCTGGGGAGAGATGCTGTTCGTGCGGGAGGTTTTTCCCGATGTGCCGGTGGTGGGCTATTTCGAATTCTTCTTCCGCGTCAGCGGCACCGATGTCGGCTTCGACCCGGAATATCCGCCGGGGCCGCACATCGGCTTCACCCTGACCATGCGCAACATGGTGCTGCATTCCGGCATCGAGCTGTGCGACGCCGGCGTCACGCCGACGCGCTGGCAGTGGTCCACCTTCCCGCAAAGCATCCGCTCGCGCCTCACCGTGTTGCATGAGGGGGTCGATACGGAGGCCGTGCGCCGCCTTGACGGTGCCGCCTTCGAACTGCCCGACGGACGCGTGCTGACGCAGGCCGACAAGGTGGTCACCTATGTCGCGCGCAATCTGGAGCCCTATCGCGGCTTTCCCTCGTTCATGCGCGCCATTCCGGAAATTCTGGAGCGCAATCCGGAGGCCCATGTCGTTCTCGTCGGCGGCGAAAGCGTTTCCTATGGCAAGAGCCTGCCGGATGGGGAAACCTATCGCCAGCGAATGGAGAAGGAAGTCGCCATCGATCCGGCGCGGGTCCATTTCGTCGGGCAACTGCCCTACAAGCGCTATCTTCAGCTTCTCCATGTCTCCTCGGCACACGTCTATCTGACCTATCCTTTCGTGCTGTCCTGGTCGCTGGTTGAATCGATGGCTGCGGAATGCCTCATCATCGGTTCGCGCACCGCGCCGGTGGAGGAAGTCATCACCGACGGGCAGAACGGCCTGCTGGTGGATTTCTTCAGCCCCGCCGACATTGCCGAAAAGGTAACGCGGGCCGTGCAGAAGCCGCGCGATTTCCTTGGCCTGCGCGCTGCGGCCCGCCGTTTCGCAGTCGAGCATTTCGACCTGAAGACGGTCACCCTGCCGGCCCATCTGGCGCTGATCCGCGATGTGATGGGCTGATGGCGGGTCCGGCCGGTGCCCTCGTCGAAGCGGGCGGGCTGTGAAACAATCCCCGGTACGTGCTGCGCGGATGGCGCGCGGCGCACAGGCGGGGAGTTCGCGGAAGCATGGTCGCGCGCGACGTTCTGGAACGGCGGATCGATCAGGGGCGCGGCCTGGCGCCGGCCGATCTCGTTCTCACCAATTTGCGGCTCTACGATCTCGTCACCGGGGCACTGACGGAAACCGATATCGCCATCTGCGGCGACACGATCGTCGGCACCTACGGGCGCTATCAGGGGCGTCGGGTGGTGGACTGCGGCGGGCGGATCGCGGTTCCGGGTTTCATCGACACCCATCTGCACGTCGAGTCTTCGCTCGTTACACCCCATGAATTCGACCGCTGCGTGCTGCCCCACGGTGTCACCACCGCGCTGTGCGATCCCCATGAGATCGCCAATGTGCTGGGGGCGGAAGGCATCCGCTTCTTTCTCGACAGCGCGTCCGCGCTGGTGATGGATCTGCGCGTCAATCTTTCATCCTGCGTGCCGGCGACGACGATGGAGACGGCAGGCGCCTGCCTCGAAGTGGGTGACCTGCTGGCGCTTCGCGACCATCCCGCCGTGCTGGGGCTGGCGGAGGTGATGAACTTTCCGGGGGTGCTGGCAAAGGATGCCGGCATGCTGGCGAAGATCGAAGCCTTTTCCGATACCAATCTTGATGGCCATGCCCCGCTGTTGCGCGGGGCCGACCTCAACGGTTATCTGGCGGCCGGCATCCGCAACGATCATGAATCGACGGGCCGCGAGGAGGCGCTGGAGAAGATCCGCAAGGGCATGACGGTGCTGATCCGCGAGGGCTCGG
>DAIPYB010000065.1:0-6474 GCA_036782955.1 Pseudoxanthobacter sp.
GTTCAGATCGGGGTGATTGCCGACCGCATTCCCGGCCGGGCCATCATCATTTCCACGATCGACAATCTGGTGAAGGGGGCTTCCGGGCAGGCGATCCAGAACATGAACCTCGTCTGCGGATTGCCGGAGACGACGGGTCTGGATCAGATCGCGCTGTTCCCCTGATCGGGTGAAGTTTAGTCAAGGCAGGGGGCCGGCGGAGCGATCCGCCGGCCCTTTGTTTTTATTCTTCCTTCAGCGCCCGGGCCATCTGGTCGGTCAGCGGCTTCATCAGGTAGCTCATGGGCGAGCGGGAGCCGGCGACCACGAACACATCCGCCGGCATGCCGGACACCAGTTGCTTGTCGTCGCCGAGCCGGGCGAGTTCGCTGTCGGCGATGGAAACCTTCAGCGCATAATAGGGCGCCCCGGTCTGCGGATCGGTGAGCCGGTCCGGCGAGACCAGCAGAAGGGTGCCTTCGAGTTCCGGGGTGGAGCGCTGGTCGAAGGCTGTCAGGCGGATGCGCGCCGGCTGCCCGGCATGCAGCTGGTCCACCGACGCGGTATCGGCGCGAGCTTCCACGATCAGGGCTTCGTTGTCGGGCACGATTTCCATCACGGTGTCGGCGGGCTTCACCACGCCGCCAATGGTGTGGAAGGCCAGACCGTTGATACGCCCGCTGACCGGGGCGCGGATGTCCGTGCGGCTCAGCTTGTCGATGGCTGCGATACGCTGTTCGGTCAGGTCCTGCACGTTGGAATCGGCCTCGCGCAGTTCCTGCAGCACTTTCTCTCGGGTATCGCGCTGCAGCTCCAGAATCTGCAGCTGCAACTGACCGATGGACTGCTCGATGGCCGCCATGTCGGCGGAGCGGGAGGCGATATTGCCTTCCAGTTCCGCCTGCTGGCGTTCCAGCGCCAGAACGCGGGGCAGCGGCATCAGGCCCTTTTCATAGAGCTTGCGCGATCCCTCCAGTTCCTTGGCGATCAGGTCGCGCTGGCGCTGCATCGAGGCGCGCTCGGCCTCCACGCCGGTCATCTGCTCGCGGCTCTGGGCGATGCTCTTGTCGAGCCGGTCCACCTGCGCTTTCAGCGTGTCGCGGCGGGCGCGGAAGAGACGCTCCTGCCCGGAGAATACCCGGTCGGCGATTTCCGTGCCCGTCGGCATCGGCGCCAGACGGGCATCGCCCTTGCCCGCCAGCGCGCTTGCCAGCGCCAGATTGCCGGTGGGCTTGATCTGGGTCCACGACCGGTCGGTGGCCACCATCGCGTCCAGCAGCGGCGGGCGCGTCATGCCGGGCATGTCGTCACGCTCGGCATTCAGGCGGGCCTGTCGGGCAAGGGCTTCATAGAGGCGGTTCTCGATGATGGCCCGTTCGCTGGCGAGACGCGTTGCGTCGAGGCGGATCAGCACGTCGCCGGCCTGAACCTCGTCGCCGTCATGCACCAGGATTTCGCTGATGATGCCGCCATCGAGATGCTGCACCGCGCGGGTGCGCCCCTCCGCCGCGATAACGCCCGGCGCCACGATCGCGCTTTGCAGCGAGGCGAATGCCGACCAGCCGCCGAAGCACACCACGACGACCACGCAGACAGCGGCGCCGAAACGTAGCGCGTGGACGGGGTCCGAAGGGTCGTGCTGCTTGCGCCGGTCGCCGGTGCGCAGCAGGGCGGCAAGGCGGGTGGTCGCGCGCGTTCCGAGGGTTTTCAGAGCGGAGGTCTTTTCCCGTGCCGTCTCAGCGTCCGGCTGTTGCCGGTCGGCGGGGGTGGCGGCATCGGGGGCCGGCAGGCCGGTTTCGGGTTCGGAGGTCATTTCGTCTGCTCCTGCGGAAGCCGGCCGGCCGCGGCGACGGCCATCTTCGGTGCGGGCTGCATCATGGGTGTCGCCTGCGCCGTGGGGGCAGGCTGCATCAGATCGCGCATCACGCTCTCCTTGGGGCCATAGGCGGCCTGCCGGCCGTCCTTCAGCACCAGCACCCGGTCGATGGCGGCGAGGCCTCCGGGACGGTGGGTAATGACGACCACGGCGGCACCGCGCTTGCGGGCTGCCAGCAGGGCTGCCGTCAGAGCGGCATCGCCTTCCTGATCGAGGCTGGCGTTGGGCTCGTCGAGCACGATCAGGCTTGGGTCGCCGAACAGGGCGCGGGCAAGGGCGATGCGTTGGCGCTGGCCGCCGGAGAGGGCCGCACCGCCGGCGCCGAGGCGCGTCATGTAGCCGTCGGCGAGCTTCAGGATCATTTCATGGGCGGCAGCCGCCTTGGCGGCACGCACCACGTCTTCGTCACGGGCGCCGGGAAAGTGGCGGCAGATGGCGTCGCGCACCGTGCCGCCGATCAGGTCCACATCCTGCGGCAGGTAACCGATGTGGCGGCCGAGCTTGTCGGGATCCCACTGATCGAGGGTGGCGCCATCGAGCCGCACGGTGCCGGCAAGGGGGCGCCACAGGCCGACGAGCAGGCGGGCGAGGGTGGACTTGCCCGAGGCGCTGGGGCCGAGGATGCCCAGACCCTCGCCCGGGGAAAGCTGGAACGTGACGCCCTCCAGAACCGGCCGGCGCACGCCGGGCGGGGCGGCGACGATGCCGCTCACTGCAAGGCGGCCGATGGGGGCCGGCAGGTCCATGGTGGGGCGCGGCGCGGAGGCGCTGCTGAGCCGGGCATCGAGGCGATGCCATGCGGCTCGCGCGGCGGCCATCGATTTCCACTGCGCCACGATCTGGTCGATCGGCGCCAGCGCCCGGCCGAGCATGATGGAGGAGGCGATCATGACGCCGCCGGTGGCGGCGTGTTCGATCACCAGCACCGCACCGATGGCAAGGGTGGCCGATTGCAGGAAAAGGCGGAAGCCGCGCGACACCGAGGCGACGCGGGCGGCGGCATCGCCGCTGTTGCGCTCCTCCGTCTGGGCTGTGCCGCGCACCGTGGACCACAGCGCACCGACGGTGGGGCGCATGCCGAGCGCGGTCACGGCTTCGGCGGAGCGGCGGGCGGATTCCAGAATCTGGCCGGCATGGGCGCTGTGCTGGGCGGCGCGCGCCATGGGCACGCGGGTCAGGCGGTCGTTGACGATGGCCAGCGCAACCACGATGGCCGCGCCGATGACGCCGATCAGGCCGAGCGACCAGTGGAGCAGAGCCAGAATGGCCAGATAGAGCGGTACCCACGGAACGTCGAACAGCGCCAGCGGCGCTGGTCCGGAAAGAAAGCGGCGCACGGTGCCGAGGTCGGCGATGGGGCGGCCTTCCGCTGGCTCGCTGTTGAAGGCATCCGCGATTTCGGTGCGGAAGGCGAGCGGGGAAAGCTGCTTGTCCAGACGGTCGCCGAGGCGCGACAGCACCCGGCCGCGGGCGTAATCGATCATCGCGTAGGCGATATAGAGCGCCGTGGTGATGAGGCCGAGGGCAACGAGGGTGGGCAGGGAACGGCTGGTCAGCACGCGGTCATAGACCTGCAGCATGAACAGCGGCCCTGTGAGCATGAGAATATTTGCCACGCCGCTGAAGATGCCGACGCCGATGAGCGCCCGGCGCGATGAGTTGAACGCGGCGGCCACCACGCCGGACGGGGCGCGGGCGGGTGGGCGGGAGAACATCGGGCGATCGGACATGGATCTTTTCCGGTTCGGGACGGGGACTGTCGGTGCGTGCGGAAAGGCGGTGGGAAAACGGGTCCGGCAAACAAAGGAGGGGTGCGGCGGGTGTGAACCCGCCGCACCGGAAACTGCCTCAGGCAGTCAGGCCATCGTGGACATGCAACGGATCGGCCACGCTGTTGGCGGCGTCCTCGGTGCTGAGGTCGATCACCACGGCTTCGGCGGCCACCGGGGCATCCGCGTCTGCGGTGTCGGTGTCGGCGGCAACCTCGGTCGTCGCGCCGGCAACGGTCTCGTCGGTCTGCACGGCCGCAGCCGTCAGGTCGACCGTGTCGCCGGCCGCTGTGTCGGCTGCCTCCAGCAAGCCCGACCATGCCGCCAGTGTCCCGGCATCCCGGGCGGCGATGTTGTCGATGCTGAGTTCAGCCAGCGTAACCCCTTCCAGACGGTAGATCTGGTTGTAGGCGGGCAGGGCGACGACCACCATGCCGTTGCTCTCGCTGACCTCGAAGCTGTCGGCAGACAGCCAGCCGAAGTCCAGAACATCGCCTCGGGCGGCATCGAAGCTGATCGAGGTCGAGCTGCCCCAGTTCGGCGCGACCGAAGTCGTCACCGGCGTGGCGCCGGCGTGGTCGTCCGATCCGGCATCGGCCGTGGCATCGCTGTTGGTGCTGCTGTCCGTGTCCGCGGAAACGGAGAGCGGGTTGATGTCCACCGCGAAGGTGCTGCTGTCGTCGGCGACGATGCTGTCCAGCACGCCGTTGCCGCCGATCACCACATCCGGGACGAGCTTGGAGTCCGCGATGACTTCCGCGAAGCTCTTGCCCTCGATCCAGCTGTCATAGGCGGCCTGGATAAGGCTTTCGGCCGTATCCTGCGTGTCCCCGGACAGATCCCAGAACATCATGCCGCCGAGGCCGAGCGACTGTGCCCACTCGGACTTAAGGGCGATGGAGGCCGGGGTCTCGAACGTCGAGTAGATGCCCTGCGCGGCGTTGTAGACATAAGCCGCCTGGGCCTCGTCGTCCCAGTAGAGCGTCCAGCCGCTGTCGGGATCCTGCAGCTTGGTGAGCAGGTCCTTGTAGTCGTAGACGCCTGCTTCCCACGTGCCGGTGGCAAGCCCGGTGCTGGTGGCATTCCAGCCGCCGTCGCCGCCGTCGGACACGCCGCTCCACGCACGGGTGTAGGCCGGTGCGCCGAGAACGATCTGGCTCGGGTCAACCCCGGCTTCCAGATAGAGGTTCACGGCGGTGGTGACGTCGTAGTCGCCGCCGGTGGTGTCGTACATCGGGGCCTGATGGCCGGTGGTGGTTTCCCAACCGCCGTGGAAGTCGTATGCCATCAGGTTGAAGAAATCGACGTACTCCGCCAGCCCTTCGAGGTTGAAGTTGGCGATCTTGTCGGAACCGGCCGGCGAGGCGACCGAGATCTGGTATTCACGACCGGTCTCGGCTTCAAGGCCGTCCAGCGCCGAGCGTACTTCCGCCAGCAGCAGGGCGTAGTTCTGGCCGTCCTCGGCCCGCACGGTATTGCTCGCAAGCCCACCGCCGCTGGGATATTCCCAGTCGAAGTCGAGGCCGTCGAACATCGTGTAGGTCTTGAGGAATTCGACCGCGGAGGCGGCAAACGTCGCCCGACCCTCGGCGGTGGCCGCCACGTCCGAGAAGTTGCCGGAAAGCGTCCAGCCGCCGACGGCGATGAGCACGGAGAGATCCGGGTTTGCCGCCTTCAGTTCCGCAAGCTGGTTGAAGTTACCGGCGAGAGACTGGTCCCATGTATCCGCAACGCCATCGACGCTGTTTGCGGCGGTGAACGTCTTCTCCACGGCCGCATAGCGATCATAGAGAGCCATTTCGCCGTTGGAGTCGATCTTGGCGAAGGCATAGATCAGGTGGGTCAGGTTCTCGGCCGGAACATCGGCGATGTTGTACTGGCGACCGTAGACGCTCCACTCCGTATAGTAAGCCGCAACGATCGGGCCATCGGACGAGGCAGAGCCGCCACCCGTCGAACCACCGTCGTCCGTCGAGCCGCCGCCGGTGGAACCTCCGCCGGTCTCACCGCCCGTTTCGCCACCCGTCTCGCCGCCGGTTTCACCACCGGTTTCTCCGCCGGTGCTGCCGCCGGTCTCGCCACCGGTGCTGCCGCCCGTTTCGCCATGGTCGTGGTCGTCCATGTCGTCGTCGGAGCCCGAGGTCGAATTGCCGGCGACGGGAATATCCGAGACATCGACGATCTGGCTGTCGTCGACCGTGAAGCCGAGCTGGTTGTCGAGATGGTCTTCGCGAACCTGGCTGAACTCGAACTCGAAGTTGGCGTCGGTCAGTTGTTCCAGCTTGACGTCGGCGAGGATCAGCTTCTGGTTGGTCGCCGTGTTGGTGATGACGACGCCTTCCTCGCTGTCATAGATGGACAGCAGTTCGCGCGTGGCGAAGTACTTGAAGCTGACCACATCGGTCGCCGGGTTAAAGCTGACGATATCCGTCTGCCCGACTTCGTGCGAACGCACATAGACGGTGTTGGCTTCCGGCTCGATGCCGTCTTCCCACGCCAGAGCGGCGCTGACGTCGGTCCGCAGGTGGGCGTTGTCGATGGCGACGAAGTTGTTCACCGACAGCGCCGCAAGCGAAACGCCGACGAGGATGATGGTGTCGCCGTTCCACGGATTCATGAAACCGGCACCCTGCGGGGTGTCGATGACGATGAAGGTGTGGACCGAGTTGTTGCCGAGATCGAGCTTGTCGGTCGCCGGATTGAAGCCGACGATATCCGCGCCGGAGGTGGAAACGGTGTAGGTGGTGCCTGTGCCACCCGTAGAACCGCCGCCGGTGCTGCCACCGCCGGTTTCGCCACCGGTGCTGCCGCCAGTCTCTCCACCAGTGCTGCCACCGGTTTCTCCGCCGG
>DAIPYB010000065.1:6574-9849 GCA_036782955.1 Pseudoxanthobacter sp.
CGACGGAGCCGTTCACCTCGGAGATGGTGAAGTTATCGGCGCCGAACCAGCCGAAGTTCAGCTTGTCGGTGGCCGGGTTGAAGTCGATCGCCGTCGCGGTGTTCCACGCCCATGTGATGGTGGTAACGCCGTTGGCGTCCTCGCCGGTGGCGCTGCCGCCGGTGGGGGTGCCCGAAGAACCGCCGGTGGAGCCACCAGAACTGCCGCCCGAGCCGGCTTCCGAAGCCGTGCCGCCGGTATTGTAGTCGCCGGGATCGCCGGCATCCACGCCGGCATATTCCGAGATCGTGCCATCGCCGTCGATGTCGGTCTTCCAGATATCCTCGGCGAGCGCCAGCGTCTGGCCGCTTTCGTAGGCAGCGATCAGCGTATCGGCGCCGATGCTGTCATAGCCGCCGAACTTGTCGATATATTTCAGGATCGACGTGCCGTTCTCGTCGGTGGAGACGGCACCGTTCAGCAGCAGGTTCAGCGTGCCCCAGGCCCCGCGCAGATGCGCGGCCGCCAGAATACCGGTCAGCGACAGCGTCACCGAAACCGTCTGGCCGGTGGTGCTCTCCACGTAGCTGGTGGTCTTGCCGATATAGTCGTTGAGGCTCTTGCCCTGGGCAGCCAGACCATCAACGATCACGTTGAGGTTGAAGCCGAAGGCAGAGAGGATGACGGATTCCTGAATATTGGTCTTCAGGTCGTCGAGGCTGTCGATACCGTCCTTGCCCGTGAAGGTGCCGCTCCAGCTGTTCGTTCCCGAACCGTTTCCATAGTAAGTCGTGGCAGAATAGTAGCCGAGATCGATCAGCAGGGCTTCGCCGAACTGGTATCCGACGAAGCCAAGATCGTTCTTGGACATGTATTGAAGGTCGCGCCAGGTGATGTCGCCGGCCTCATAGGCCGACCAGGCATCTTCGCCGACCCAGTTACGGATCTGCCATTCGGTGATTTCACCCGACTGGAAACGAGTCCAGTCGACACCGGACTCGAACGCCCGCAGCGCGTTGAGAAAGTCGGCGAAGTTTCCATTGGCCATGTGTGTCTCCACTTACGAGTTGTGTTGAGGCACGAAACGTATTTCTGATTGCCCCTGTCGGGTGCCCCCTCAGAAATCTCTCTTTTGTTTCGCGGGCTTCTCGTTTTGAATCAAGGCCGAAATGTGCTTTTTTTATTATATTACTTTGATGTAATTGGCGAAAAATTACGGATTAACGCGTTGTAACATTGTCGGGGAAGTATTCTTTCCTGTCGTAAGTGACAGTGGGCTGACGAATGGCTGTCATTTGAACTTCCAATTTCCCAATTGCCGGCCTGTCGCTTACGAAACGGCAACCGGCGGGCCGAATGGCCACCGCGCGGTCGCGGAAAGGCGGCAAGGGGCGGAGGGAGAAAATGACAGGACGGCAAGAAATGGCCGGTGCCGCTATTCCGTGGGAATCGGCTGGCGCCGGGGGCTCGCGGACCCTCTACATGGCGCTGATCGCGCTGTTCTGCGTGCTGTGGAGTTCAGCCTTCGCGGTCGGCAAGATCGCCATCGCCGCCTGCCCGCCGCTGACCTTTCTGGCCATCCGCTTCTCGCTGGCGGGCCTGCTGATGCTGGGGCTCGCGGCGGCCACCGGCCGGCTGCGGATGCCGGCATGGCGCGATGTGGGCGTTCTGGCGTTGCTGGGCCTGCTCAACAACGCACTCTATCTGGGCCTCAACTGGAGCGGCATGCAGACGGTTTCATCGGGCTTCTCGGCGATTCTCGTCAGTGCCAATCCGTTGCTGACCGCCGTCGCCGCCACTCTTGTGCTGGGCGAGCGGCTGACCGTGCCGCGAGTCGCCGGGCTGGTGCTGGGCATGGCCGGCGTTGCGATCGTCATGCGTGCGCGGCTCCTGTCCGGCATCGAGGCCGGCGCCGGCACGGTGCTGGTCGTGCTGGGGGTGCTGTCGCTGGTGGCGGGCACGGTGCTGTTCAAGCGCCTTGCCCCGCGCACCGATCTGTGGACCGGCACCGCGCTGCAATGCCTCTTCGCCGGGCTCTTTCTGGCGCCTGCGGCACTGATGCTTGAGAACCCCGCCAGCCTCCACCCCGGCCCGGCTTTCTTCGGCTCCATGGCTTACATGATCGTGGCGGTTTCGCTCGGGGCCTACTGGCTGTGGTTCTACCTGCTGACAACCACCACGGCCACGGTCGCTTCCTCGCTGCACTTCCTCATGCCGCCGCTGGGGCTTCTGTTCGGCTGGCTCATTCTGGGCGAGCCGGTGGCGTTGGCCGACCTTGCCGGTATCGTGCCGATCGCCATCGGCATCCGCCTCGTCACCCGGCCCGTGGCGGCGCCCGGGTGGCGGCGGAAATGAAACAGGCCGGGTGATTGCCACCCGGCCTGTTTCAGGATCGGACTTGCAGCTGGCTCAGCCCAGCACGCCCTTGGCGATCGGCGGCTGGAAGGACAGGCCCATGTCCCACGGGAAGTAAATCCACGTGTCCTGCGACACCTCGGTAACATAGGTATCCACCAGCGGCCGCCCCATCGGCTTGGCATAGACGGTGGCAAGATGGCACTTCGGCAGCAGCGAGCGCACCTCGCGCGCGGTCTTGCCGGTGTCCACCAGATCGTCCACCACCAGAAGGCCGGAGCCGTCGCCGCCGGTTTCCTCGATCAGGCGCGGCGAGATGTGCTTCAGCACCGAAAGCTCGCCCTGCTGCTGGAAATCGTAGGAGGCGATGCAGACCGTCTCGATGACGCGGATGCCAAGCTCGCGCGACAGGATCGCCGCCGGCACAAGACCGCCGCGGGTGATGCAGACGATGCCCTTCCAGTCCCCCTGTCCGGAAAGGCGCCACGAAAGGGCGCGGGCATCGCGGTGAAACTGATCCCATGAAACAGGAAAAATCTTATCCGGGTTTGGGCTGGCCATCGCGCTTCTGTCTCCCTCCTGCAGAAGAGTTCCGTACCCTGATCGGGCGGCGGGCCGTTCAGGCCCGGCTGTGTCTGGTCTGAAGATCGTGGACGAGAGCCTCGACCGCCGCCGTCACGGCATCGAGGCGCTGTGGGTCGCGCGCACGCACCACGAGGCGCGTGGTGTGGCGCGTGCCGTCGAAATAGGGATAGGAGCCGAGCAGGCAGTCCGGGTTCTCCCGCGCGATGGCGCCGAACCCTTCGGCGATGGCGCCTTCGCCCATGCCGGCTTCCACCGTGCGCGACAGCAGCGGCCGGCCGTGGGTCAGCGTGGGGCCTATGGCATCCATCATCGCCTGCATGATCTTCGGCACGCCGGCCATGACGTGGACATTGCCG
>DAIPYB010000066.1:0-9831 GCA_036782955.1 Pseudoxanthobacter sp.
GGTTGAACAGGGTCGATTTGCCGACGTTCGGCCGTCCGACGATGGCAACGACGAGATCAACCATGGGGTATTTTCCTGTCTCGGTCAGAAGGTAATCCGCATCGCGACGGCGCCGCGGCGGGTGCCCTCAGGATGCAGCCGGGCCTCTCCCCACCTTTTGCGGCGGGAAAAGGCCCCGAAAAAAGAACCGCGCCCGGACGGGCCGGCACATCAGCGATAGGCGGCGACGGTACCGATGCCGGACACCACGATCATGGTGCCGCTGGCGACGACCGGCGCGATGAAGGCCGGATCGCCGATCTTGGCAACCGGGCCGAGCTTGCCGTCGCCGGGGTTGACGGTGATCATCTCGCCGCCCGACGACACGAACCACAGCCGGCCGCCGGCCAGCACCGGGCCGGCCCAGTGGGTGCGCTTGGACTTGGTGTTGATGACCGGCAGCTGCACCGACCACAGCGGACGGCCGGAGGTGCGGTCCAGCGCGGCGGCGCGGTCGTCGAGATCGACGAGGAATACCGCGTTGCCCGACACCACCGGCGTATGCGCGCTGCCGACATTCTGGTCCCAGCGGCGCTCGCCGGTCTTGCTGTTGACCGCGATGGTGCGGCCGGAAACGCCGGTGGCATAAACGGTATCGCCGACGATGACCGGGCTCGCCGCCACGTCCGACAGCGACGACAGCGCCATGGTGCGCGTCGACTGCGTCACCGCGTCGGACCACTGCGGCTCGCCCTTGGCGATGTCGAAGCCCATGACCTCGCCGGAGCTGTAGGGTGCGATCAGCGTGTTGCCGGCAACGGCCGGGCTGGCGGAAGCCAGCAGGCCGCCGGATTCGGGAATGCCGCGATAGGACCATGCCTCGCTGCCGTCGGCCGCGTTGATGGCATAGACGACATTCTGGTCGGAAACGATGAACACCTTGCCGCCGGAGACGGCCGGCGCGCCGCGCGCCGGCGAGGCCAGCGCCTTCGACCAGATCGTCTTGCCGGTGGCGGGATCGACGGCAAAGAGGGAACCGTAGCCGGTGCCGACGAACACGCGGCCGTCGCCAAGCGCAACACCGCCGCCGATCGCCGGATCGCGCTCCTTCTCGGGCCGCAGCGACACCTGCCATGCACGGCCGCCGGTGGAAAGGGAAAGCGCCGTCAGGGTGCCGTCGGGGGCATAGACGTAGACCTGCCCGCCGCCGACCACCGGGCGGGCGGAAATGCGCGTATCGGCGCCGCCGAACCAGCCGCCGCCAAGGCTGCCGCCGAGCACCGAGGTGCTCCAGGCGCGGTTGGCCGAGCCGGCAAACGCAAGGCTGCCGGAATCGTTGGCCGCGTTACCGCCGGCCTCGGGCCAGTCGGCGTTGGCCTGCGGCGCGCCGATCGAGGCACTGCCATTGGTTGTCTGCTGCAGCGTGTCGTCGGCGGTAAACACGTCGACGCGCTTGCCCGGCAGCGGCACCTGCTTCTTCTCGAACGGATTCAGGCTGCTCAGGGTATCGCAGCCAGCCACGCCAAGGGCCAGCAGGGAGACGAGCGCGAGGCGGACGAGGTGCTGAGACGACACGGGCGAGCGCATGGCGATCCTTGGGCGGTAGGTCCATCGGCGGAGGTTCGGCGCGGCGGCTCGGGGCCGTCGCGCTTCCGGGCCCGGCTCGGCCGGGTCGTCTGGTCCGTGCGGGGCATCCTGCCCCGCGAGCTTTGGTCCACGCGGGGCATCCTGCCCCGCCAGGTCTAGTCAATCGGGGCACCCTGCCCCGCCAGGTCTAGTCAATCCGGGGCATCCTGCCCCGCCAACTCTGGTCAATCCGGGGCATCCTGCCCCGCAGATCGGGTCAGGACCCGCTTTTCGCCGCCGGAGCGGCCTCGACGGCGCCGGACGACGCCTGAATCAGCGACAGCATGATCCGGGCGCGGTCGGTGGCCTCGCGCGGGCCTTCGGCGTCGCCGATGATATCGGTGAAATAGCGCCGCGCGGCAGCCAGATCGCCGCCGGCATAGGCTGCAAGCCCCATCACCTCGCGCGCCGGCTGGCGCCACGGGCCTGCCGTTTCGGCAAGGGAGGACACGCGCGCCTGCGCGGCCTTGGGGTCGCTGCCGGCCAGCGACAGATAGCCGGCACGGACATGGGCGAGGTTGCGATAGATCTCCGGCACGCTGCCATCGGCGGCGATGGCATCAAAACCGGCAATGGCGGCGGCGTTGTCGCCGGCCGCGGCGTGTTCGGCGGCGGCGCGGAAGCGGCCGAGAATCGCGTATCCGGCCCCGGCTTCATCGGCGAGCGTGGAAAGCGCCGCGGCGGCGGCCTTGTGGTCGCCCTTCGAGGCCGTTTCCAGTGCGGCATAGAACTGGTCGCCGCCGGCGCGGGCGCGCGATTCATGCCATGCCACATAGCCGCGCCATGCGGCCGTGCCGGCAATAACGAGCACCACCACCACGATGAGGTGCACGCCGTAGCGTCTCCAGAGCCTGCGGAACCGCTCGCGCCGCAGGTCTTCTTCGATTTCGTGGAAAATATCCGCCATACTTCCCCGTTCCCGCCGCCATTCACCCGTCGGCGAGCCCATCGGTGTTACGTCTGCCGGGGCCCGCGCAAAAGGCGGGGCCGGCCAAATTCGTGCCGCAGGGATTACCGCGTTCGGCAGCCTTCGCCAAGCACCATTCGGCGCCCCGTGCGGCAAACGCCGCCGCGCGGCGCGGTCCTGCCCGTCCCCTGCCCGCGGATTCCCGCCGCCGGCAGCGCCTAGAGCACGACCGGAACGCCGATCAGCAGCACATGCAGTCTGAAGAGGATCACGGCATAAACAAGGAGGCCGGCGACCAGAACCAGAAAATCGTTGCGCCACGGCCCGCTGCGCACCACGACGAGGCCGGCGACCTCGCGCCGCTTCAGCGAAATGCGCGTGAATCCGGCCCACAGGAAGAAGCTGCCGAACAGCAGCACCGAGGCGGCATCGCCATTGGCGAGCAGATGGGCGAACGCCCACACCGCCACGGCGCTGACCAGCGGATGGCGCACCCAGCGCGCGATATGGCAGGGCAGCAGGCTGGCCATCGCCAGCACGGTCGCGACCAGCATCAGGGCCAGCGCGAGATGGCGCAGCCAGAACGGCGGCATATAGAGCAGGTCGGGGCCGGCCGCGCGCGCCTGCCCGAAGCCGATGACCACCAGCACCAGCCCGGCCAGCGCCAGCGCGGCATGCAGCCCGCGGTAGCCTCCGTTGCCGAGATGCGCGGCAAGGCGCGCGCGCACCGGCGTGGCCGGCACGAGGTGCACCCCGATGAAGATCACAAGACCGAGCGCAAGAACCAGCATCGCCAGCCTCCCTTACGAGAAGCCGCACTAAAGCACAGGCGCCCGGCCTGCATGAGGGGCGCGGCGTCGCGCGCGACGCCGCGCCGCAGCAGGCGCGCCCGGCCGGTTATTCCGACGACGGGCGGGTCTTGTCGAGCGGAATGTACCCCAGCGGCAGGGCCGTGGTGTACTTGATCTGCTCCATGGCGAAAGTGGTGCTGACATCGGAGATTTCGATCTTCGAAATCAGCTTCTTGTAGAAGGCGTCGTAGGCCGCGATATCCGGCACCACCACGCGCAGCAGATAATCCACCGATCCGGCCATGCGGTAGAATTCCACGACCTCGGGGAAATCCTGGATAACCGCGGCAAAGCGTGTCAGCCAGTCCTGCGAATGCTGGCTGGTGACAATGGAAACGAAGGCCGTGACCGGCGCGTTGACCTTGATCGGGTCGAGCACGGCGACGCGGGCGGTGATGACGCGGTCTTCTTCCAGCTTCTGGATGCGGCGCCAGCACGGCGTTGTCGAGAGCCCCACGCGACGAGCGATCTCGGCCACCGGAACGGTGGAGTCCTCCTGCAGGATGGAGAGGATCTTGCGGTCTGTGCGGTCGATCATGGCGCCTGCGCCTTCCTATTGTCTATAGACCGTATCGATTAATGTCGCTTGGAGATACACGTTTCAGATACGCCCTGCAATAGGAATGAAATTGCCTGATCGGAAAATCAACGCCCCTTTTGGAGCAATAATCGCACTTCGTCCGCCAGCGCGGGCAGCAGCTCCGCCTCGAACCACGGATGCCGCTTCAGCCAGCCGCTGTTGCGCCACGACGGGTGCGGCAGGGGCCACACGCGCGGCCGCGCGGGCCGGGCGAGAGCGGCGCGCCAGCCGGCCACGGTTTCCGTCACCGAGCCCCGGCAATCGGCCTTCAGGTGATAGCGCTGCGCCGCCGCGCCGATGGCAAGCACCAGTTCGATCTGCGGCATGGCGCTGAACACGCGGTCGTGCCATGTGCGCGCGCACTCGCGGCGCGGCGGCAGGTCGCCGCCATGGGCATCGAACCCGGGAAAGCAGAACCCCATCGGCACGATGGCGATGCGGGAAGAATCGTAGAAGACATCCGGCGGCGTGCCCAGCCAGCGGCGCAGCCGCTCGCCGGAAGGGTCGGAAAACGGCACGCCGCTGTCGTTCACCCGGATTCCCGGCGCCTGCCCCGCCACGCACAGCCGCGCCGTGGCGCTGAGGCGCACCACCGGACGCGGCGGATGCGGCAGCGGCCTGCCGGCCGGCTCGTCCGCGCAGATCCGGCAGGCGGCGATGGCCCGGCCGAGCGCGGCAAGCGCGCCTGCCGCCTGCCCGTCCGGACCGTCGCCGCCGCCGTCGCCGTCGCCGTTCATTCCGCGTCGCGGCCGGAAACGCCGGCGGAGGAGAAGGTCGCCATGCCCGCGTGGGTGCGGGCGGCGGCGCGCACGATGCCGGCGGCCAGCGCCGCGCCGGTGCCCTCGCCCAGCCGCAGCCCCAGATCGAGCACGGCCTTCTTGCCGAGACGCTCCAGCACGCGCGCATGCCCCGGCTCCGCCGAGAGATGGCCGATCAGGCAGTGATCGATGGCATGCGAATCAATTTGCTGCAGAACGGCGGCGGCCGCGGTGGAAACATAGCCATCCACGATCACCGGGATGCGCTGGTGGCGCGCGGCGATGATGACGCCCGCCATCGCCGCGATCTCGCGGCCACCGACGCGGCGCAGGATTTCCAGTCCGTCGGTCTCTCCGGCGATGCGCCCGGCAGCGGCGGCAACGGCTTCCGTCTTGCGGGCAAGTCCGGCGTCGTCCACGCCGGTGCCGCGGCCGGTCCAGTCCGCCGCCTCGCCGCCATAGAGCGCGTGATAGATCGCCGCCGCCACGGTGGTGTTGCCGATGCCCATCTCGCCGATGCACAGCAGGTCGGCACCGCCGGCAATGGCTTCCATGCCGAACGCCATGGTGGCCGCAAGCCCCATCTCGTCGAAGGCATCGGCTTCCGTGATGTCGGGCGTGGGGTAATCGAGCGCCAGTTCCAGCACCTTGAGGCCGATATCGCTGGCCTGGCAGATCTGGTTGATCGCCGCCCCGCCCTGCGCGAAGTTCGCCACCATCTGCTTGGTGACATCGGCGGGATAGGCCGAAACGCCCTTGGCGGCCACGCCGTGGTTGGCGGCGAACACCGCCACCACCGGCATCGAAACCTCCGGCACCGGGCGGCCCTGCCACGCGGCCAGCCACTCCACCAGCGCCTCCAGCCGCCCCAGCGCGCCTTCCGGCTTGGTCAGCTCGGCATTGCGCCGGCGCACCGCCTCCACCGCGGCCCGGTCGGCACCGGGAGCGCCGCGGATGAGGGCGCGCATGTCATCAAGCGGATTGGCCATCGGAATCGTCCTGTCGTTTGTATCCGGGCGCAGCCGTCGGACAGGCCAGAAGGCGCCGGCAGCCGGGGTGCGTTCCCATAACCCGGAACCTGCCGGGTGTCCAAGTCCCCACCACAAGTCCCCACCACAAGTCCCCACACGGCGCCCCATGATCAGGTCCCCGTATTCGTGCCCTTCCGACCCGGTCCTTCGGCCAGGCGCCCCGGCAGAAGCGCCCGGCCGCGGCGCAGCCTTGTGGCAAGCGGGGCGGAAAACGGGCATTAAGGGCTGCCGCCGCGCGTTCTCCGATCAGAGTCGTTTCACCGTGACAGAAACAGTCCGCCTGCCCGCTCGTGTCGTCGCCGATATCGCGGCCGGCATCCGGTTTTATTCGCGCCTGCCGCTGCCGAGGCTGAACGCCGCCGACGATCCCGCTGCCCCGCCTTCCATGCCGCGCATCGGCTGGAGCGTGCCTCTGGCGGGCGCGCTGATCGCGCTGCCGGCCGGCGCCGCCTTCGTCCTCGCCTCTGCGCTCGGCCTTCCCCCGGTTCTGGCGGCCTGCCTGACGGTGATGGCGGAAATTCTCGTCACCGGCTGTTTTCACGAAGACGGGCTGGCCGACACCTTCGACGGCCTCGGCGGCGGATGGACGCGCGAGCGCAAGCTGGAGATCATGCGCGACAGCCGGATCGGCTCCTATGGCAGCGCGGCGATGATGATGTCTCTCGTCACCCGCGTCAGTGCCCTTGCGGTGCTGGCGGGCCTTGCCGGGCCGTGGGCGGCTGCCGGCGCCTTTGTCGCCGGTCGCGGCGTCACGCGCCTTGCCGCGCTGGGCGTGATGACGCTGGTGCCCGCCGCCCGCGGCGATGGCATGGCGGCAGCCGGCGTGCCGTCGCGGTCGGATTTGCTGCCCGGCCTGCCCCTGGCGCTGGCCGTGGCGCTGGCGCTGGCGGCCCCGGCTTTCGGGGTCGGGCTGACGCTGGCCGGGCTTGTGCTGGTGGCAGTGGTCATGCTGGCCATGGCGCGCATCTGCCTGCGGCAGATCGGCGGCCAGACCGGTGACATTCTCGGCGCCACCCAGCAGATCGGCGAAATCGCCTTCCTGCTGACGCTGGCAACCGCGGGGGCCGGCGCATGACGACAGCCACCGCCATACCCTCGCCCTGCATCGGCATCTGCACGCTGGACGAAACGGGCACCACCTGCACCGGATGCGCCCGCACGCTGGATGAGATCGCCCGCTGGCGCACCATGGATGCCACGGAGCGGGCCGCCATCGTCGCCGCGCTGCCCGCCCGCCGGCAGCACCGCCCGGACTGACCCAGTTGCCGGCCGCCGGCAAACGCACCATGTTCCTTTCCTGCTCCGCCGGCGTGCGGACCAGCCTTCGGTACCGGATTGCTACATGTCGCCTGTTCGCCGTTTCCGCACTGTCGTCGGCCTCGTGCTCGTGGCCATCTGCCTCGTTGCCGCCGCGGCATGGCTTGTCAGCCCCGCGCCGCAGCCGGGCGCGAAGGCCGATATCAGCCGCCGGGCGCCGCAGATCGTCATGCTGTCGGCATTCCTGCTGTTGCTCGTCAGCCGCCTTTTCAGCGGGCGGAACCGACGGGGCGAAATGGCGATGGCCGCCGTCCTGTGGGGCACGCTGGGTCTCGTGCTCGTCGGCGGCTATGCCATGCGCGACGAACTCGCCACCGTCGGCCAGCGCACGCTGGCAGCTCTCGTGCCGGGCCTCGCCGTGCGCGCGCCGGGGTCGGATGCGGTGCTAATCGCGCGCGACACCTCGGGCCATTTCATGATCGACGGCAGCGTCGATGGCGCGCCGGTGCATTTCATGGTCGATACCGGCGCCTCCAGCGTCATGCTGACTTACGAGGATGCGCAGGCCGCCGGCATCGACCCGGCCAGTCTTGTGTTTGCGGTTCCGGTACAGACCGCCAATGGCGAGGCCCGCGCCGCGCGCGTGCGCCTGCGCGCCCTCGCGCTGGGACAGGTCGTGCTGAACGACGTGCCGGCTCTCGTTGCCCCGCGCGGCGCGCTGTCGGTCAGCCTCGCCGGCCTCAGCGCGCTCGATCGCCTCGCCGGCTACAGCGTGCGCGGCGACATGCTGAAACTGACGCCCTGAAGAGGCCCGGCCAGGCCCCGCTTCAGCCCGTCGCCTGAACGGCCGCCTCGTCGCGCGCGGCGCCGGCCGCCCGCACGGCCGCCAGCGCCTCGGCCACCACCGACGCATCGGCTCCCGGCCGGTGCGATTCCACGGTCAGGATGCGCCGCCACGCGCGTGCCCCCGGACGCCCGGTAAACAGCCCCAGCATGTGGCGGGTAATGGCCGCGACCGGCACGCCGCGCGCGCCCTCGGCCGCGATATAGTCCATCATCGCTGCCGCCACCGCCTCCGGCTCCGGCCGGGGGGAATCATCGCCACGGAACACCCGGTCTACCTCCGCCAGCAGGCCGGGTGTCTGATAGGCCGCACGGCCCAGCATCACGCCATCGACGCGCTGCGCCAGTTCCTGCGCCGCCTCAAGCGTGGCGATGCCGCCGTTCAGCCCCACGAACACCCGCCGCGCCCCGGCGCCGAGCCGCGCGCGCAGCCGGAAGACGCGGTCATAATCGAGTGGCGGAATGGTGCGGTTCTCTTTCGGCGACAGGCCCTTCAGCCATGCCTTGCGGGCATGGACCCAGATCGCGTCCACGCCGGCGGCAACCACCGCATCCGCCAGCGCATCGAGCGCCGGCTCCGGATCCTGATCGTCGATGCCGATCCGGCACTTCACGGTCACCGGAACCGGCACCGCCGCCTTCATTTCCGCCACGCAGTCACCCACCAGAGCCGGTTCGGCCATGAGGCAGGCGCCGAACCGCCCGTCCTGCACGCGATCCGACGGACAGCCGACATTTAGGTTGATCTCGTCATAGCCGAATTCCACCCCGATGCGCGCCGCCGCCGCCAGATCGCGCGGATCGCAGCCGCCCAGCTGCAGCGCCACCGGATGTTCGGCCGGCGAAAACCCCAGAAGCCGCTCACGGTCGCCGCGCAGGATCGCCGGCGTGGTGATCATCTCCGTATAAAGCAGAGCATGATGCGAAAGCTGGCGATGGAAAAAGCGGCAGCGCCTGTCAGTCCAGTCGATCATCGGGGCCACGGCGAACACGCGGCGGCTGTCGTCTGACGGGTCCGTGTCGTAAATTCCCATTGCAATCAGAGCCTTGTCATTACCTGTCGGCACCTGCCGCGCGCCCGGCCCGCCTGCAGCCGCCGGCCTGCCGCGCCCGGCGGTCCGCTCTCCCCGGTTCCATGGCACAGCGCCGGCCGCGCGTCGATGCCGTCCGTGCGGCCGGCTCGCCACGGCGGGAACAAGCATTTCGCGTAGCAAAGCCACCGCCGCGCGCCAGACGCGCATTTTGCATGAAAAAAGCCATTCGCCCGCGAACGGCGTTGACGTGTTCTATAAATCGACATACCGTCTGCACATGTTCTTGATTCCTGCAAACGGTATGTAGATTTACATGAACAAGACGGCCGACCATCGCCACCCGTTCTCCATCGGTCACGTTGCCAAGGTGACCGGGGTTGCCGTCTCCACCCTGCGCTCGTGGGAGGCGCAGGGCCTGCTCGCGCCGTTCAAGTCCGACAGCGGCCACCGCTCCTATGGCGAGGACCACATCGGGCGTGTCCGCCGCATCGACCGCATGCGCCGGGTCGACGGGCAGAGCCTTTCGGCCATCCGCCGCGTTCTCGATGCCGAGGACGAGGCGAATGCCGCACCGGCCACTGCCGCTGTCGGCGACGAGACGGCGCCCCCCGCGCCGGCCTTCAACCATCTCGGCGCGCGGGTGCGCGGGCTGCGGCAGGAGGCGGGCATGTCGCTGCGCGAGCTGGCCGAACGCACCGAGATCGCCCCGTCCCAGCTTTCCATGTTCGAACGTGGCGTGGCCTTCCTTTCCCCCGCCCGGCTCAATGCCCTTGCCGATGTCTTCGGCCGTACCCTTGCGGAGTTGCTGGGCGGCACGAAGGGCCGCGATTTTCCCGTGGTCCGGCGTGGACAGGGCCGCATCGTCGGCTCGTTCGGGCCGGGTGTCGTCATCGAGCAGCTGACCGTCTCGCAGCGCCTGATGGATGCCGAGGTCTGGACCATCGACCCCGACCGCGAAAGCGACG
>DAIPYB010000067.1:0-9804 GCA_036782955.1 Pseudoxanthobacter sp.
CGCTCATGCCCATGACCTCGGGAAGCTCGGAACTGATGAGGATGACGCCGAAGCCATTGGCGGCGAGTTCATCCATGATCTTGTAGATGGCGAACTTGGCGCCGACATCGATGCCGCGCGTCGGCTCATCGAAGAAGAGGATCCGCGAACCGCGGAAAAGCCACTTGGCGATGATGATCTTCTGCTGGTTTCCGCCCGAGAGCAGCCGCGCGATCTGGTTGATCGAGGGCGTCTTGATGTTCAGCAGGTCGACATATTTCTTTGCGACCTCTGCCTCCTTGTGGAAGTCGATGAAGCCGCTGCGGCCCGACACGCCTTCCATGTTGGCGAGGGTGGTGTTGGTGGCCACCGTAATGCCGATTGCCAGGCCGTTGGACTTCCGGTCCTCCGACAGATAGGCAAAGCCCTGCCGGATGGCATCGCGCGGCGACTTCGCCACCACCGGGCGCCCGTCCAGCGCGATGCTGCCGCCGTCCAGCGGATCGGCGCCGAAAATGGCGCGGGCCACCTCGGTGCGTCCCGACCCCATCAGGCCGGCGAAGCCGAGAATCTCGCCGCGGCGCAGGGTGAAGGAAATATCGGAGAATACGCCCTTCCGGGTCAGGCCCTTCACCTCCAGCAGAACCTCGCCGGACGGCTTTCGGGTCGCTTCCGGGAACTTCTCCTCCAGCGAGCGACCCACCATGCGGGCGACGATGTCATCCACCGTGATGGCACTGAAATCATCAGTGGAAACATAGCGGCCATCGCGCAGCACCGTGACGCGATCCACGATGCCGGCCATCTCGTCCAGGCGGTGGGAGATGTAGATGATGGCGACGCCGGCCGCCTTCAGTTCATGGATGACCTTGAAGAGCAGGGAGGTTTCCGATTCCGTCAGCGACGATGTCGGCTCGTCCATGATCAGCACTTCGGCATCCAGCGACAGCGCCTTGGCGATTTCCACCATCTGGCACTGGGCGACCGAAAGCCCGCGCACCGGGGCATCGGGGGCGATATCCACGCCGAGCCGGTCGAGGCAGCGCTTCGCTTCCGCCTTCAGGCGATGGCGGTCGACGAACGGTCCGCGCCGCGGCTCGCGCGCCAGAAACACGTTCTCGGCCACCGTGAGGTGCGGCACGAGGTTGAGTTCCTGATGGATGATGGCGATGCCGGCGTGTTCTGCCTCCAGCGAGGAGGTAAAGCGCACCTCCTGCCCCTTGTAGACGATGCGGCCGCCATCCGGCTTGTAGAGGCCGGAAATGATCTTCATCAGCGTGGACTTGCCGGCGCCGTTCTCGCCGCACACGGCATGAACCTCGCCGCGGCGCAGCGACAGACGCACCTTGTCCAGAGCCTTGACGCCGGGAAATTCCTTGGTCACGTCCTCAAGGCTGAGAACGATTTCACCATGGTCCGGATGGCGACCGGCAGCACCGGCGCCAGCGCCGGGGTGGTACGAATTCTGTTGCATCCCACCTCCCAGCGGGACCCGTGCTCCGGGCCCCGGCCATCCGTTTCGGATGGTTCATCTTGCTTGGTCTGGTCAGGCCAGATGGCCGCCCGGACCGGATCTGCTTATCGGCTTGGTCTAAAGTGGTCAAGCCAATTTGCCGGTTATTGCGGATATAATTCTCGGCGCGGTCACCGCGCAATGCGACCTTCGGCTTATAATACTTTGATTGCGCGCCTTAATCGGTCGGTTGTGGCGTCGTGATTCCGTGCATCGGCGCATATGGACACGCGCGGTTGTGTCCCCTTGTCAGGCCGCATTCCGGCGCGTAGTGGTAAGACCAATTCAGAAGCGCCCCAAAGGGCCAAACAGCCGAGCCTGTATCATGCCGACGGAAACGCCCACCGCCCTTAACCGGCTGCCGGAGACGAGACGCCTCTATCAGCAGGTCGCAGACCGAATCCGCGTCCTCATGGCCGGCGGCGCGTTTCCGCCCGGCAGCCGCCTGCCCGCGGAGCGCGATCTCGCCCAGCAACTCGGCGTTTCCCGGCCCTCCCTGCGCGAGGCGCTGATTGCGCTGGAAATCGACGGCCGCGTCGAAATCCGCATGGGATCGGGTGTCTATGTCACGGCCTCCGCCGGCAGCGAGCGCGCCGGCGCAGTCCAGATGCGCCCGATGGGCGAAAGCCCCTCGGACCTGATGCAGGCCCGCGCCGTGATTGAGGGCGGCGTCGCGTTGCTGGCCGCCGCCCGCGCGACACCGGAGGCGGTGGCCGGCCTGCGTGCCTGCCTTGTCGCCATGCGCGGCGAGATCGCGGCCGGTCGCAAGCCACTGGAACACGACCGGCAGTTCCACGTCTCGATTGCCGCCATGGCCGGCAACCCGGTGCTGACGCGCCTCGTCGGAGAACTGTTCGACGAGCGCCACAGCCCGATTTCGTCCACCCTGTCCGGGCACTTCGAAAGCCCGGAAACGTGGGCACTGGCGCTTGGCGAGCACGAAGCCATCATCGAGGCACTGGAGAGCGGTGACCCGATGCAGGCGGATGTCGCCATGCGTTTCCACATCCACTCCTCCAACCAGCGCTGGGTGCGCGACTGAGAGCAGGGTCTGCGGAGTGCTGCCGGAGGGCCTGACCCCTCCGGCAGCGGACGCGCTCAGGCGCGTATCCTGTGGGCTTGCGGCCCCTCAGCACGCGCCTTGTCAGCGAACGTGCTGGCTCTGCTCGCCGAGGCCCTCGATGCCGAGGCGGATGCGGTCGCCGGCCTTGAGGAAAACCGGCGGATTCTGGCCAAGGCCAACGCCCGGCGGCGTGCCGGTGGAGATGATGTCGCCCGGCTGCAGGCTCATGAACTGCGACAGGTAGGACACCACGAACGCCACGCCATAAACCATCGTGCGCGTGGAGCCGTTCTGGTAGCGGTGACCGTTCACCTCCAGCCACATGCCGAGGTTCTGCGGATCGGCCACCTCGTCGCGGGTGACCAGCCACGGGCCGGTCGGGCCGAAGGTGTCGCAGCTCTTGCCCTTGGTCCATTGGCCTGAACGCTCGATCTGGAACGCGCGCTCCGACACATCGTTGATGACGCAATAGCCGGCGACATGGTCGAGGGCATCTTCCTCGCGCACATATTTCGCCGTCTTGCCGATCACCACGCCCAGTTCGACTTCCCAGTCGGTCTTGGTGGAACCGCGCGGAATCTCGATATCGTCATCCGGCCCGACGATGGCGCTCGTGGCCTTCATGAAGATCACCGGCTCGGGCGGCACCGCGGCGCCGGTTTCCGCCGCGTGGTCGGAATAGTTCAGGCCGATGCAGATGAACTTGCCGGTGCCGGCAACGCAGGGGCCATAGCGCACCGGCCCTTCGACCAGCGGCAGGGCGGCGATGTCGATGGCCGCGATTTCGGCAAGGCCTTCCGGCGTCAGCCAGCGGCCGGCGATGTCGCCGACATGGGCGGAGAGATCACGGATACGGCCTTCGCCGTCGAGAAGACCGGGCTTCTCCTGTCCCGGTGCGCCATAACGAAGAAGCTTCATTCTCTGTCCTCGGGTGTTTCCTCGGGTCCGGGGCGGTTTTCCGCCTCAGATGTTTGACCAGCCGCCGTCAACCACCAGCGCCTGTCCGCTCATGAAGGCGGATTCGTCGCTGGCAAGATAGAGGGCAAGGGCGGCGATTTCCTCCGGCGTGCCGAGCCGGCCCATCGGCTGGCGCGAGATGAAGGCGGCCCGGGCGGTCTCGTAGTCGCCGAGTGCGCGCATCCGCTGGTCCAGCGACGGACTTTCGACGGTGCCCGGGCAGATGCAGTTGGCGCGGATGCCCCTTGTCACGAAATCCGCCGCCACCGACTTGGTGAGCCCGACGACCGCCGCCTTCGTGGTTCCATAGATGAAACGGTTCGGCGCGGCGATGACGCTGGAGGCGACCGAGGCGATGTTGACGATGGAGGCACCGCCATTGTCGAGCATCGCCGGCAGGAAGGCGCGGATCAGCCGGTACATCGAGCGCACATTGAGGGAGACGGAAAAATCGAACGCCGCCTCGTCGCATTCGAGGATGGTGCCGGCGTGGACGAAGCCAGCCGCGTTGACCAGCGCATCCGGGGCGCCGGTCTCGGCGGCAAAGGCCGCGATGTCCGCCGCGCTGGTCACGTCCAGAACGCGGGTGCGGATGCCGGGCGTGCCTTCGAGCGCGGTGAGCGCGGTGGCATTGATGTCGGTGGCGATCACCTGCGCGCCTTCGGCGGCGAAGGCCAGCGCGATGGCGCGGCCGATTCCCTGGGCGGCGGCGGTGACGACAGCGGTTTTGCCGGCAAGACGATCCGTCATTTGAACTCCCCTGACCACACACGCAACGCGGGCGGCCTTATGCCTCGTACCGGCAGGGACAGGACGGGCGGGGCGGGAGCCGGAGGGGAGCGCGCATAAGCACCCGATGCCGGTGGATTTCCTTCAAAAGGCCGCCGGATGGGGTGCATCCGGGCCGCCTTCCTCCCGCGTGTGCCGGCCTGCCGCCGGTCTCATGAGCGCGCCGCCGCATCGGGTGGCGTTGGATGTTTCATATACAGATCATCGTTGCATATGTAAACGCTGTTTTATCGGTCCAGCGCCAGCGCGTCGGAGATGCGCCGGGCGGCATCGGCGATGTCGGCCATCACGTCCGCGGCGTCGCGCGGATTATTCATGACCCGCAGATAGGGGCAGGTGAGGGCGGCCACCGCGCCACCTTCCTGTGCATCCATGACGGGGGCGGAGAGGTCGATGACCGCCTCGGTTATCGAGGATGGCCGCATGACCCGGCCTTCCGCGCGCCAGCCGGCCAGCGCCGCGTCGAGGGCGTCAAGGTCGATCCACGGGTTTTCACGGCGCATCTCGTCATAAAGCCGGTGGCGGCGACGTGCGCTCATGAAGGCCAGCAGGCAGTTGCCGGAACCGGTCAGTTCCAGCGGCTGGCGATAGCCGATGCGGACGGTGAAACCGATGTGACTAGTGCTTTCCACCCGCGCGATGACCACCATCTGCGGCCCTGATGCCACCGCCAGATGGCAGGCATAGCCCTGTGCATCGGTGAAGGCATTCATGAAGGGCAGGGCGATTTCCACCAGCGACCGGTTTACCGGGCGGTTGAGGCCGAGGCGGAACAGCCGGTCGGTCACGATGAAGCGGTCTTCCGATTCGGTGCGCTCGATATAGCCGCGCCCTTCCAGCACCGAGACCATGCGGAAGATCTCGCCCTTGGTGCGCCCCACCCCCTCGCCGATCTGCTGCAGCGTCAGCGGCTCCCGCGCGGCGGACAGAAGCTCCAGAATGTCCAGTCCTTTTTCCAGCACCGGCGCTGAATAGCGCCGCTCGCGGTCGGTCGCGCCGTCATGTTCGCCTTCGTCCGCAGCCATGCTCACAGCCTTCTCCCCCCGTTTCGCGTCTTGACGCATCATTTCATATATGATTATCGGTTTTATATCCAAAACAAAGCGCCGCACCCACGCGGCAGCCCGATGGGAGGGATCCGATGGGAGGGATCATGGCGTCCGACTTCGTCATTACGGGGCATCGCTCCTACGATATTCGCTTCCCCACGTCCTCGCAAAAGGACGGTTCGGATGCGATGAACGCCGACCCGGATTATTCCGCCGCCTATGTGGTGCTGGAGACCGATGGCGGGCTGGAGGGCCATGGCCTGACATTCACCATCGGCCGCGGCAACGACCTGTGCCGCGCCGGCATCGAGCTTCTGATGCCGCGCCTCGTCGGGCTGAAGCTCTCCGATATCACCGCCGACATGGGGGCCTTCTGGCGCCACATCACTGGCGATTCCCAGCTGCGCTGGGTCGGCCCGGATAAAGGCGTTATGCACCTTGCAACCGGTGCGGTCGTCAATGCCGTGTGGGATCTGTGGGGCAAGGCGGCCGGCAAGCCGGTGTGGCAGCTCGTGGCCGACATGGCGCCGGAAGAGATCGTCAAGCTGATCGACTTCCGCTATCTCACCAATGCCCTGACGCCCGAGGAAGCGCTGGATATCCTGCGCCGGGCCAAGCAAGGGCAAGAGGAGCGCCGGGCGGCCCTGCTGGAAAAGGGCTATCCGAGCTACACGACCTCGGCCGGCTGGCTCGGCTATGACGACGACAAGATCCGCCGTCTGGCCCGCGAGGGCGTGGCCGCCGGCTGGACCCATTTCAAGCTCAAGGTCGGCCGCGATCTTGAGGACGATATCCGCCGCTGCCGCATCCTGCGCGAGGAAATCGGACCCGACCGTACCCTGATGATCGACGCCAACCAGATCTGGGAGGTGTCTCAGGCCATCGACTGGGTGAAGGCGCTGCAGCCGTTCGATCCGTGGTTCATCGAAGAGCCGACCTCGCCCGACGACATTCTCGGTCACGCCCAGATCCGCGCCGGCGTCGCGCCGACGAAGGTGGCGACCGGCGAGATGTGCCAGAACCGCATCCTGTTCAAGCAGTTCCTGCAGGCGGATGCCATCGACGTGGTGCAGATCGATTCCTGCCGTGTCGGCGGTATCAATGAGAACATCGCCATCATGCTGATGGCGGCGAAGTTCGGAAAGCCGGTCTGCCCCCATGCCGGCGGCGTGGGCCTGTGCGAATATGTGCAGCACCTGTCGATGATCGACTATCTCGCCATCTCCGGCTCGTGGGAGGGCCGCGTGACGGAGTTCGTCGACCACCTGCACGAACACTTCCTCACCCCGTGCGTGGTGAAGGACGGCCGCTACATGGCGCCGCTGGAGCCGGGCTTCTCCATCGAGATGAAGCAGGCCTCCATCGACGCGCACCTGTTCCGGGGCTGAGACGATGCTGAAAGGTCTCGATCCCGTCCTTTCTCCCGACCTGCTCTGGGTGCTGGCCTCCATGGGCCACGGCGACGACATTGCCGTGGTCGATGCCAATCACCCGGCCGAGGCAATCGCGCGGGCAACCACGTCCGGCCGGCTGATCACTGTGCCCGGCGTTGCCATCGACCGCGTCGTGCGGGCGGTGCTGAGCGTGATGCCGCTCGATCAATATGTCAGCGATCCCGCGCGCCGTATGCTGGTGGTGGAAGATGCCGCCATCGTTCCGGCGACGCAGGCGGAGGTGCAGGCGGAAACGGACCGGGCCGAGGGCAAGCCGACGCCCATGGTGGGTCTTGAACGCTTCGCCTTCTATGCTGCCGCCCGGCAGGCCTTCGCGGTCGTGCAGGCCGGCGATCCGCGGCCCTATGGCTGCTTCCTCTTCCGCAAGGGTGTCCTTGCGGGCGAGAAACCCTGAGCGTCCCTTTTACTTGTCCTTTTGCGTTTTCTCCCGAGGCATCGGCCTCGAACTTGAAAGGCCGCCGGTTCGCCCGGCGGCCTCTTTTCTTTGGTAAATACAGCTTATTCAGGTGCTTCGACGAGAATCTTCACCTGCTGCTTTTCCCGCACCAGCGTCTCGAAGCCCTCCGTGACGATATCGTCCAGCCGGATGCGCTTGGTGACGAGGCGCTCCGCGGAGAAGAAGCCGCGGGTCATCAGCTGCATGACCGCGGGGAAGATGTCGCGATAGGCGATGATGCCCGTCACCGAGCGTTCCTTCAGCACCACCGTGTTGGGCTGGAAGGAGGCTTCCTTTTCCCAGATCGAGACGATCACCGTCTCGCCCTCGTAATGGGTGGCATCGATGCACTGGCGCAGCACGGCCGGAACGCCCGTGACCTCGAAGGCGACATCGACGCCGCCGCCGGAAAGCGCGCGCAGGCGGGCAACCACGTCTTCCTGCGAGGGGTCGAGAACGGCGGTCGCGCCAAGTTCCAGCGCCTTCGCACCGCGCTGCGGCGACAGTTCCACCACATAGACCGCGCCGGCACCCGCCGCCCGCAGGGCCTCCACCACCAGAAGCCCGATCGGACCGGCTCCGAATACCGCCGCCGTGCCGCCCACCTTGAAGCTGCTGAGGCGCACGGCGTGAACGGCGACCGCGGAGGGTTCCACCAGCGCGCCCTGCTCGAAGGAAAGCCCTTCCGGCATGACGTGCACCATGCGCTCGTCGACCACCGTGCTGGCGGCAAAGCCGCCGCCGCCGCCGGAAAGCCCGTGGAAGCCGAGGGAATCACACAGATTGTACTTGCCGTGCCGGCAGGCATCGCAGTGACCGCAGGCGAGGATGGGCTCCACCACCACCCGGTCGCCGGGCTTCACCCGCGTCACGCCCGCGCCGATTTCCGTGACCGTGCCGGAAAACTCGTGCCCCATGATGATCGGGGCCTGTTCGTGGCTCAGCGGATGGGGCGTGCCGACGGGCACGAAGATCGGGCCGGCGACATATTCATGCAGGTCGCTGCCGCAAATGCCGGTCCAGGCAACCTTGATCTTCACCCGGCCGGGCGAAACTTCCGGCTCGGGAACGTCCTCGACGCGGATGTCCTTCACATTGTGCCAGCGTGCAGCCTTCATCGCAGCCGTTCCTTCCTGTTCATTGTTTCCGGCCCCACTTTAAAGCAAGCCGGCAGTCAGACTTTGATGCCAGTCATCCTGCGTGGCAATGCGTGACCCGTTCATGAAAGGATGTGGAGAAGCCGTTCAGCCGCGCGGCTCATAGGGCATCTGCCAGTGCCGGCATTTCGGCGTATGGCCGATGCCGGGGTTGAAGGCGTTGCACGGGTCGAGCGCGCGATAATGGGCAGCCAGCGCCGGCTTCGCGCGATAGAGGTGGCCGACATTGTGCTCGGCCGGATATTCGGCGCCGCGCGCGTCGAGCAGCTCCCACATCCGGTGTTCGAGCGCCAGCGTGTCGGTGCCGCGCGCAACGATATAGTCCTGATGGAACACCGAGCAGAAGAAGTGACCGTAATAGAGCTTGGCGAGGATCGGCTTTTCGATTTCGTCGGGCAGGTGCTCGAACCAGTCGCGGTCGTTGCGGCGCAGCGCCACGTCCAGCGCCACGATATCCTCCACCTTGTCGCTGTGAACGGCGCGATAGCGTACTGCCGCGCCGGCCGCCGCGAAACGGTGCAGAAACGCCTTGGTGCCTTCCTCCGCCGTGCATTCGAAGAACGCGCCCGAGGCGGACGGGAAGATCGCGCCGAGATAATCCCGCGCCTCGGCGATGCCGTCGTCGGCCATCCGCAGCATCAGGTGATGGGCATAACGGTCGCGGAACGCGTTCATGCGCGCCGGCAGGTGATCGGGAAAGAGAGCGGCCGCGCGCTGCAGCAGGCGGTCGGAGAGATTGGCCGGCAGGAAGCCGAGCCGGCCGGCGGCGGCATCGAACCGCGCCTTGGCGGCGAAGAAGGACGGCAGACGGTCCGTACCCAGCTTC
Source organism: Pseudoxanthobacter sp. (assembly GCA_036782955.1). Classification (GTDB taxonomy): domain Bacteria; phylum Pseudomonadota; class Alphaproteobacteria; order Rhizobiales; family Segnochrobactraceae; genus Pseudoxanthobacter. The sequence goes on from DAIPYB010000067.1 coordinate 9,224, forward strand.
TCGATGGCGAGAAAGGTGTCCTTGCCGTAGGTCGCAGCAATGTCATAGGCATCGCGGTGCATGTATTCGCCGGCGACCGGCAGGCTGGCGAAATGCGTGAGGATATGACGGCGGATCTCCGTCAGCTCGTCCACGTCGTCGGTGCCGATATAGAACACGCCCGTGCGGGCGGGCTTTGCGAACGTGTCGAGCCGCACCGCGAACAGCATCACCTTGCCGGCACTGCCGGCGGCCTCGAACAGGCGGCGCGGATCGGCATTGAAGCGGGCCGGGGTCTCGGCCTCGACGTCGCGCACATGGCTGGCATAGTCGTGATCGGAAGCCACCCGGCCGTCCGGGTGTTCGATCTCGCCGGGGCCGTAGGCGTCGGTGTCGAGTGCGCGCAGGATGGTTTCCGGGTCGTCGCCCAGCCGCACACCGAGGTGATTGACGAGCGTGACACCGCCGTTCTCGTCGATGCGGGCATAGAGGGTAAGCTGGGTGAATGCCGGTCCGCGCCGGATGAGTGCGCCGCCGGAGTTGTTGCAGATGCCGCCGAACACCGATGCGCCGATGCACGACGAGCCGATGACCGAATGCGG
>DAIPYB010000068.1:0-9792 GCA_036782955.1 Pseudoxanthobacter sp.
GCCGATCACCGAGAAGGTGACGTTGAGCTTGAGACCCACGAAGACGTAGGGAAGGGCGCTCGGCAGGCGCATCTTGAAAAAGCGCTGCGGGCCGGTGGCGGCGGCGACATGGAACACCGCCATGATCGTGCGGTCGTAGGACTGCAGCCCCTTCATCATGTTGAGGGCGAGGGGGAAGAACGACAGGAAGGTGGTTACCGCCACCTTCGAGGCGAGCCCGTGGCCGAACCAGATGATGATGATGGGTGCCACCGCCACCACGGGAATGGTGTTGGCGGCGATGATGTAGGGCATGAAGCCGCGCGCCACGACGGGGAAGTAGGCAAAGACGGTGCCGAGCAGGGCGCCGAGCAGCGAGCCGATCAGAAAGCCGGCCACCGCCTCGAACAGCGTGATGCCGGCATGGCTGAGCAGCACGCCGGGACTGGCGAAGAATGCCGACCAGATATCGCCCGGCGAGGGCAGCACGTAGACCGGGATGGCGAAGGCCGCGATGAGCCCCTGCCAGACGGCGATGATGACGACGAAGGTGGCGAGCGGCGGCCACAGCCGGCCGGCGATGCCGTCGCGCCAGTCGATGCTCTTTGCGCGGGCGGGCGCGGCGTCAGGCGCGGACATCGCGATAGCCTTTCTCCAGTTCGGCGCTGCCGATGCTGACGAGATCGCCGAAGCGCCCGTCCTCGCGGCTGCCGAGGCTGCGCGGGCGCGGCAGGTCAACGTCGATGATGCGCGAGACCTTTCCCGGCCGGGGCGTCATCACCACGATGCGGTCCGACAGCAGCACGGCCTCGCGGATCGAGTGGGTGACGAGGATGACGGTGACCCCGGTGATCTCGTGGATGCGCGCCAGCTCCATGTTGAGCCGGTCGCGGGTGATCTGGTCGAGCGCGCCGAACGGCTCGTCCAGCAGCAGCAGGCGGGGATCGGTGGAAAGGGCGCGGGCGATGGCGGCGCGCTGGCGCATGCCGCCGGAAAGCTGGCGCGGCCATGCCTCCTGAAAGCCGTCGAGACCGACGAGGCGGATAAGTTCGTCGGCCTTGGCGAGCCGTTGCTGCTTCGGCACCCCCCGCAGTTCCAGTGGCAGGGCGATGTTGTCGCGGATGCGGCGCCAGTCGAGCAGCGCGGCTTCCTGAAAGACGAAGCCGATCTCGCGTGCCAGCCGGGCCTGCCGGGGGCTGCGCCCGCCGACGGCGACGCGGCCGGCGGTGGGCGAGAGCAGGTCGCCGACGATGCGCAGCAACGTGCTCTTGCCGCAGCCGGACGGGCCGATCAGCGAGACGAAGCTGCCCTCGGCGACCGAGAGATCGATGTTGCGCAGCGCCTGAACCGGCGTGCCGCCGCGCAGTTGATAGACCAGATCGACGCCGGCGACGGTAACAAGGCCCGGATCGCCGTCCGGGCGCAGGGCGGGCTCAGCCATAACGGGTTCCTCCGGCAAACCAGTCGTCGAACTGCGCGGCCGTGCGCACCACCACGCTCGACTTGGTGAGATAGCCCTTCAGCGCATCCCAGCCGTTTTCCTTGCCGTAGCCGCTTTCCCCGTAGCCGCCCCAGATGGAGCGCGGGTCGTTCTTGTGGTGGTCGTTGAGCCATGTCACGCCGGCGCGCACGGCGGCGGCAACGCGGTGGCCGCGCAGGATGTCGCGCGTCCAGATGCCGGCGCCGAGCGCGAAGGGCGTGTCGTTGGCAAGGCGGATGGCTTCTGCCTCGTCCTCGAACGAGGTGACGCTGACGACGGGGCCGAACACCTCATCGCGGAACAGGCGCATGTCAGGGGTGACGCCGGCAAACACGGTCGGGGGTACGAAGAAGCCGCTGTCGAAAGGGGCCGGCAGGGCCGGGCGGCTGCCGCCGGCGGCAAGGACAGCCGTGGTTTCGCGGGTTTCATCGATGAAGCCGAAGCAGCGGTCGCGCGCGGCGGCCGAGATGACCGGGCCGACATCGGTTGCCATGTCTGCCGGATCGCCCACCTTCAGCGCGGAAGCGCGGCGGGCGAAGGCTTCGAGAAAGCGCTCGGCCACCGGCCGGTGCACCAGAAAGCGGGCGCCGGAAACACAGGTCTGCCCGGCGGCGACGAAGGCGGAGAACAGGGCGCCTGCCACGGCTTCGTCGAGCGGGGCATCGTCGAAGATCAGAACCGGCGTCTTGCCGCCCAGCTCCAGCGTGCAGGGCACCAGCCGCCGGGCGGCCTCCGCTGCCACGATCCGGCCGGTGGCGGTGCCGCCCGTCAGGTCGATGTGGGCGACATGGGGATCGGCCACGAGCGCAGCACCGGTGGCAGCCCCGCCGGTGACGACATTGACGACTCCGTCGGGAAAGCCGGCTTCCCGTGCCCAGTCCGCCAGAATAAGCGGCGACACCGGCGCAAGCTCCGACGGCTTGATGACGACGGTGTTGCCGGCCGCCAGCGCGGCGGCGAGTTTCTTGGTGAGGATGAGGACCGGGTGGTTCCACGGCGTCAGCAGGGCGCACACGCCGTGGGGGCGATATTGGGTGTAGGTGAGAAAGCCGCCCCGGACGCGATTGGCCTCGCCCTCAAGGCCCAGAACGATGCCGGCGAAATAATCCAGCCATTCCGGAATGCGCTGCATCTGCGCCCGCATCTCGCGGATCGGGCGACCGGTGACGGCCGATTCGAGGGTGGCGAGATCGGTAATCCGGCTTGCCACGATTTCGGCGAGGCGGCGCAGCAGTCGTGCGCGCTCTGTGGCATCGGTGGCTGACCATCCGGTGAAGGCCGCCGCGGCGGCGCGGCAGGCTGCCGCAACATCGTCCGCGCCGGCCTCTGCCACCGTGGCGATGACGGCACCGGTCGCCGGGCTCAGAACAGAGCGCCGGCCGGCCGTGCCCTCCTGCGGCACGCCGCCCGCAAGGAGCGGAAAGTGCCGCGGTTGCGCGGCCGAGAGAACTGGAACGGATGCCATGAGCATGATCCCGCAACGCCGTGCGACCCGTGCGCCCACCTCGTTTTCAAGGGGTTGCGCGGGCGGCCGACCGTCGTCATAATTTATGCATTCGCCGTGTATACATGAAAGGCTAACTTTTCCTCATGGGGCTGACAAGCCTAAAAAGTGATCACGGCATGGACAGGGGGACAATCATGACAGCGCGAGCGGGTGCTGCGCCGGGCGGGCACGGCGAACCTGAGAAGCCGGCGGCCGCGCCGCGCCGCAAGGGGGGTGACCTTGGCCGCGATATCGCGGCCGATCTGGAGGACCAGATCGTTCAGGGTCGTCTTTCGCCCGGTGCCAAGCTGGACGAGGTAATGCTGGGCAACCAGTATTCCGTGTCGCGCACGCCGGTGCGCGAAGCCCTGCGCGCGCTGGCGGCCAAGGGACTGGTGGAGTTTCAGCCACGCATGGGCGCCATCGTCGCCCGCCCTACCGTGGGGCAGGTCATGGACCTGTTCGAACTCGTGGCCGAACTGGAAGCGGTGGCCGCCCGGCTTGCGGCGGAGCGAATGGATCAGGCCGACGAGCGCCTTCTGGTGGCCGCGCATCAGGAGTGCCAGCGCGCTGCACGCGCATTCGATCCCGGAGCCTACTATCGCACCAACGGCGACTTCCACGCCGCCATTCACAAGGCAGCCCACAATGCCGTGCTGCACGAGCAGATCGAGCACCTGAACAAGCGGTTGTCGCCCTATCGTCGTTTCATCACCTTCCGGCCCGGCCGCACCGAAACGGCGCTGCGCGAGCACGAGGCGGTGTTCGAGGCGCTGCTCGCGCGCAATCCGGCGGCGGCGTGGCAGGCGATGCTCAGTCATGTCCGGGTATTGGCGGAGGATTCGCTGGCGCTTTCGCGCAGCCTGCGGTTCTGATCGCCGGGGGTCTGTCCGCGCCACCCGGGTGATTGCCAGTCCTCTGTTTTTTCAGGAAAAACCCCGCCGCCGCCCGGTGCGCGGGGTTTTCGTTTGGCGGGTGGTTTGAAACGGTAATATACAAATATATTTCATGCTATCGATTTTGATGTTATCCATCCTGCCGCGCCGCTTGCGGGATGAGGATGATTCCGGCCGCACGGCCCGCGCTGCCCGGAAAGACCGTTGCCGCCATGCTCCCCTTGCCTGAGACCTCTGCCCTGCCTGAAGCCGACGTGCCGGCATCCTCCGTCGCGGGCGATGCCCGGCCCGGAGAGCCGCCAAAGACCGACCGCGAGATTTTCGGCCAGCTCGTCACCCGCGTGGCGCGCTACTGGCGGCGGGCCATCGATCAGGCGATGGCGGAAAGCGGGCTGTCGCAGGCTACTGCCCTGCCGCTGCTGGTGCTGTCGCGGCTGGGGCCGGAATTGCGGCAGGGTGTCATTGCCGACGAACTGGGGCTGGAGGGTCCCTCGCTGGTGCGCGTGGTCGAGATGCTGGTATCCGAGGGACTGGTGGAGCGCCGCGAGGACCCGCAGGATCGCCGCGCGCGACTGTTGCGCCTCACGCCGACCGGGCTCGGCCGCGTGCGTGAGGTGGAAAACGCCGTCGCCACCCTGCGGGCCCGCTTCCTGGCGGATCTCGGCGCGGACGAACTCCATGCCGTGGTGGCCGGTCTTGCCTGCATCGAGACCGCCCTGATCCGGGCGCAGCAGCCATGAGCGCGGTCGCCCCGGCCCCGACCCGGCCGGCCGCCGCCGGCTGGTTCGGCAGCAACTGGTTTGCCGGTCTCGGTCGCAACGAGATGCTGTTCTCCCTCAAGGCTTATGCGGGTGCGATGCTGAGCCTGTGGCTGGCGTTGCAACTCGACCTGCAGAAACCCTATTGGGCAATGGCCACGGCCTACATCGTGGCACAGCCGATGGCTGCCGCCGTCACCTCCAAGGCGGTGTTCCGGGCGTTCGGCACGATCATCGGCGCCACGGTAGCGGTGGTGCTGGTGCCCAATCTGGTCGATGCGCCGGAGCTTCTGTGCCTTGCACTCGCCGCGTGGGTGGGGGGCTGCCTCTATGTCAGCCTGCTCGACCGCTCGCCGCGCAGCTACGTCGCCATGCTTGCGGGCTATACCGCGGCAATCATCGGTTTTCTCGGCGTGGCGCAGCCGGAGGCGATCTTCGATACCGCCCTGTCGCGCAGCGAGGAGATCCTTGTCGGCATCGCCTGCTCGGCGGTCATCAGCCGTCTCATCCTGCCGCGTCCGCTGGGGCCCGTGCTGTCGCAGCGCCTTGCGGCGTGGATGGATGACGCCGGCCGCTGGGCAGGCGAGGTGCTGACCGGCGTCCACCCGGAGGGCGGTGCCGGGCGGGATCGCCGGCGGCTGGCCGCCGACACCGTGGACATGATGGTGCTGGCCACGCATCTGCCCTACGACACCTCGCCCGCGCGCTACGAGGCGCGACAGGTGCGCCTGCTGCAGCAGCATCTCATGAGCCTGCTGCCGATCTTGTCGGGCATCGAGGATCGCCTCGCCCAGTTGCGGTCCGCCGGGGGGGAAGACCCCGCCCTGCATACGCTCTGCGCCGACATCGCGGGCTGGATCGCCATGCGCGATGGCGGCGATGATCCGCAGGGGGCCCGCCTGCTGGCCGCCATTGCCGCCCGTGCCGGGCAGTGCGGGGCCGAGCAGGCGGACGGGACGCGGTGGCACGCCCTCCTGATGCTGAACCTGACCGAGCGTCTGCGCGAACTGGTGGAGGTTTGGGCCAACGCGCGCCGGCTTTCCGCCGCTGTTGCCGGCAACCGGCTGGCCGTGCCCCCCTATCGCACGGCCCTTGGCCGCTATGGCGGCGAGGTGACGCTGCACGCCGATCATGCCATGGCCGCGCTTTCCGGGGTGGCGGTGGCGATCGGCATTCTGGCGACCTGCGCGCTGTGGATCCTGACCGGCTGGCATGAAGGCGGCGGTGCGGCGCAGATGGCGGCGATCTTCTTCTCGCTGTTTGCGTTTCTCGATAATCCCGTGCCGGTGATGCGCACGTTCACCCGCCTCACCGTCTATGCGATGGTGGCGGCGGGGCTGTTCCAGTTCACGCTGCTGCCTTGGGCGGACGGTTTTGCCGCGCTGGCGGTGTTCTGCGCGCCGTTCCTGCTGTTCTTCGGCATGCTGATGGCCACGCCGCGCCACGGCCCGCTCGGTTTCCTGATGTGCGTGAACCTGCCGCTGGTCATGATGCTCGACAAGCGGCCGGCGTTCGATTTCGCGCAATTCCTCAATGGCAGTCTGGCCTCTGTCACCGGGCTGATGGTGGCAACGCTGACGGCGGCGCTGTTTACCACGCTGACGGCGGAGGAAAGCGTCGCCCGGCTGCTGAAGGCGAGCTGGCGCGATCTGGCGCGGCTGTGCGAGGCGCCGCGCGGGGGTGCCCCGGCCGCACTCGTGCGCCACCTGACCGACCGCTTCGCGCTGATCGTCCAGCGGCTCATGCTGCTGCCGGCAGGCACCGCGGTGGCGCCGGAGGATGTGCTGCGGGAACTGCGCATCGGCCTCAACATCGCCGACCTGAAGGCGCTCTCGCCGCTGCCGGGCGGTGCGGCCGGCGCCGCGCTCGGGGCGCTTGGCCCTGCGCTGGCGCGTCACTTCCGCACCAGCCGGCCTTTCGCCCCGCCCGAGCCCGGCGCGGCGGCGGCCCTGCTCGGCCGCATCGATGCCGCGCTGGTCGCCTGCATCGTGGCTGACGGGTCGCAGGCCACGGTTGCCGCGCGTGCCCTCGTGGGCCTGCGTCACGGCCTGTTCCCCGCTGCGTCCGCGCCGGATCTGCCGGCAGGCCCCGCCGCCGTTGCCGCAAATCCCGCTGTGCAGGTGCGATCATGAACGGTGAGTTCGATCTCTACGGGGTGTTCCTGCCACGGCTTCTGGTCTGCGGGCTCCTTGCGCTTTTCCTGACGCGGCTTGTCACCCGCCTCATGGCGCGCCTGCGGCTTTACCGGCTGTTCTGGCACCCGCCGCTGGTCGATGCGGCGATTTTCATTCTGTGCGTCAGCCTTCTGAACGTTCTCATCACTCGGGTCTGATCATGGCCGGTTCTCTGCCGCGTCTCGTGCGCGTCGTCCTCACTCTCATTCTCGTGGCGGCGGCCATCGTCGCCGGGCAATCGTTATGGTCGTATTATATGGATGCGCCGTGGACGCGTGACGGCCGCATCCGGGCTGATGTCGCGCGCATCGCGCCGGATGTCTCCGGCCCGGTGGAAGAGGTGCTGGTGAGCGATAACAGCCACGTCAACAAGGGCGATGTGCTGTTCCGTATCGACAGCACCCGCTTCCAGCTTGCCCGCGAGCAGGCCGAGGCCGCACTGGAAAACGCCGAGGCCGCGCGCGCGCAGGCCGAGCGCGATCTGGCGCGCTATCGCCAGCTGAGCGAAATCTCCGTCAGCCGCCAGAAGCAGGAAGAAGCGACCACCGCCGCGACGCAGGCCGAGGCAGCCGCGCGGCGCGCGCGGGCCGATCTCGACGTGGCCCGGCTCAATCTCGAACGCTCGCAGGTGCGCGCTCCGTTGTCGGGCGTCGTCACGAACTTTTCGCTGCGTCCCGGCAATTATGTTTCCGCCGGGCAGCCCGTCGTGGCCCTCGTCGACGACGGCTCCTACCACGTTCAGGGCTACTTCGAGGAAACGAAGCTCGACCGCATCCATGTCGGCGATCGCGCCGTCATGCGCCTGATGGGATCGGATGCCACGCTCAGCGGCCGGGTGGAGAGCGTCAGCACCGCCATCGAGGACCGCGAGCGCAGCGATGCCGCCAGTCTTCTGGCAAACGTCAACCCGACCTTCAGCTGGGTACGGCTGGCGCAGCGGGTGCCGGTGCGCATCAGTCTCGACAAGCCGCCGGAGGGTACGAAGGTGGTCGCCGGGCGCACCGTGACCGTGACGATCGTGCCCGGGCAGGACCATCGCGGCGGCTGACGCGGCGACCCGCGGCAGCTCATCCCCGGGGCGCCGGATCGGATCGCCCGTTTTCCCGCCCGACAAAGTGATCCGGCAGCGGCTGGCCTGTTTACAGCGCGGCAGCATTACGTCTTTATTTCACGAAGACGTATTCGTGCGTGGCCGGCGGGGGCGGGATGCTGCACTTTTTTCGGGAAGAGAAGTTTTCGTCGCGGGCGCCTGCCGGCGGGGGCAGGGACGGGCGGGCGAGGCTGGCGTTGTTGGGCGGTTGCGCGGCCGCGGCCCTGCTGGGCGGAGCGCCGGTTGTCCTCGCGCAGGACGGCAGCGGCTGGAACATGTACGGATCGGGCACGTCCTACACGGTCCGGTATGAGTATCCGCTCAGCACGGCGATATCCGAGGGCTACGGGCTGTCGTTGAACGTCGGGCTTGGCAACAACAGTCCGATTTCGCTTGAGATGGACACCGGTTCAACCGGCATCGTCGTCAGCCAGTCGCTTGCGCCGGGGCTGGTATCGAACGGCACCGAGGGTTGGGTCTATTACAACAGCAGCGGATTGCTGCTGACCGGCTATTTCGCCGATACCACGGTGACTTTCAGCCAGACCGTGGGGCAGGACGCCGCCGTTGCCACCGTGCCGGTGCTGGTGGCGACGAACCGGTACTGCATCCTGCCTGACAGCAAGAATCCGTGCGATCCCGATCCCTCGGCGACCGTGGCGATGATGGGCGTCGGTTTCGACCGCAATACCATGGGCACCGGCAGCGTCGATCCGACCGAGCCGGGTCTTGGGGCGATACTGGATGCCGCACCCGCTACCTCCGCCACCCTCAATCCGTTCCTGAACATCGAGGGCATGCAGTCCGGTACCGTTCACGCGGGCTACATCCTGACGCCCGATGGCGTCGAACTGGGCCTGACCAGCGAGAACACGGCCTCGGTCAACGGCCATGCCTTTTCCTACGGCCAGCTTCAGCCCCTGACAGAGGCGCAGGGCGGTGCGCAGGCCAACAACTGGCAGGCCGTGCCGGTTGCGATTTCGGTCAACGGATCGGCGCAGCAGATCGGCTCGATCCTGATGGATACCGGCGTTCCGGACGGCTTTCTGGTGCTCCCCGGCCTGTCGTCTGCCGGGCTGGTCGACAAGCATGGCCGTCTCCTCGACGGCACCAGCGTCGTCGTGGATCTGCTCGGTTCGGGAGGGCTGATCGGATATTCCTTTACCGTCGGTGGCAGCAGTCCGCAGCAACCGGAATATGTCGATTGGGTCAAGAAGCCCGTCAATGACGAGGTCTTTTTCAATTCATCTCTCTATACCTACAATGGGTTTAATATTCTCTACGATGCGGAGAACGGGTTTTTCGGCGTCCAGCTGAACGATTACGAACCCGGCGTTCAGGCTGTCGTGATTCCCATTCTCGTGCTCAACGGCGTGCTGCAGCCTTCCGGTGCGCTGAATGTCGATCTGCCGGTTCTGCTCGCAGGGGATGCGACCGTCTCGACAGCGGCGGCCGATGTGCTTTTCACGGGGACAGTGACGGGGCCGAATGCACTGACCGTGACCGGCGGCGGCACCCTGACGCTGACGGGTGCCGGCACCTACAGCGGCGGTACTGTCATCAGCGGCGCCACCCTGCAACTCGGCAATGGCGGCACCACCGGCTCCATCACCGGCGACGTGACCGACAACGGCGTGCTGGTCTTCAACCGCAGCGACGCGGTGACCTTTGCCGGCAATATTTCCGGTTCCGGTTCGGTGGCGCAGGCCGGCAGCGGCACCCTGACGCTGACAGTCGCCAACACATACAGCTGCGGTACCGCCATCAACTCCGGCGCCACCCTGCAACTCGGCAACGGCGGCACGGCGGGCTCCATCGACGGCGACGTGGCCGACAACGGCGTGCTGGTCTTCAACCGCAGCGACGCGGTGACGTTTGCCGGCAATATTTCCGGTTCCGGTTCGGTGGCGCAGGCCGGCAGCGGCACCC
>DAIPYB010000069.1:0-9788 GCA_036782955.1 Pseudoxanthobacter sp.
AGCCGACGCTGATCCACTGGCACGGCCAGATTCCGCCCAATGTTCAGGATGGCGTGCCCGATGCCCCGATGCCGCCCCTGCAGCCCGGTGAACGCCGCACCTATGATTTCGCCCCGCAGCCGGGCACACACTGGATGCATTCCCATATTCCGCTGCAGGAAATGCAGATGCTTGCCGCGCCCCTGATCGTTCGCCGGTCCGAGGAGCGGACGGCGGACCGGCAGGAAGTGGTGATGTTCCTGCACGATTTCTCCTTCCGCTCGCCCGAGGAGGTGATGGAACGGATTACCGGCGGGCAGGCGACCGGCCAGGGCGGCATGGACCATGGCAGCATGAACCACGCCGGCCACGGCATGGCGCCTGCGCAGACGGCCATGCCGGGCATGGCGGATGGCGGCATGTCCGGCCACGACATGAGTGGTCACGATATGGCGGGCATGATGTCCGGTGGTGGCATGCCCGGTGGCGGCATGGCAGGCATGGCCATGGACCTGAACGACTACGACTGGGATGCTTATCTCGCCAACGACCGGACGTTGTCCGACCCGGAGGTGGTGAGCGTGGAGCGTGGCGGACGGGTTCTGCTGCGCATCATCAATGCAGCCGCGGCAACGGTCTTCTTCATCGATACCGGCGACCTGCCGGCGCGGCTGGTGGCGACGGATGGCCACGGCACGCAGCCTGTCGCGGGAACGCGCTTCGGCCTTGCCATGGGACAGCGGATCGATCTGGAGATAGACCTGCCTGCATCCGGGGCGTGGCCGGTTCTGGCGCTGCGCGAGGGCGCACGCGAGCGCACCGGGCTCATCCTTGCCACGCCGGGAGCCGCCGTTCGCAAGGTTTCAGCAACGGGCGAGGCTGCCGCGCCGGCCTTTGACACCGATCTGGCGCAGGAGAGCCGCTTCGTCGCGCTTGAACCGCTGCCGCAGCGCACGGCCGGGCGCAGGTCCATGCTGATGCTCGGCGGTTCGATGCAGCCCTATCGCTGGACGATCAACGGACGTGTCTGGAGCGATCATATCCCGGTGGCGGCGACATCCGGCGAGCGGATCGAGCTGACGTTCCACAACATGTCGATGATGGGGCATCCGATGCACCTGCACGGGCATGCCTTTCAGGTGATCGCCCTCAACGGCACGCCCGTTTCCGGCGCGCGGCGGGATACGGTCTATGTGCCGCCGATGGCGATGGTGACCGTTGCAGTGGATGCCGGCGAAGCCGCGCCGTGGATGCTGCATTGCCATCACATGCCGCATCTGGCCACCGGCATGATGACCGTGTTCGCCGTGGCCTGAGGCACCGGCCGGCCGCTGCCGGGGCGCGGCCTTCCGCGCTCCGGCGGGCTCAGAGCGCCGCCAGTTCGGCGCGTCCGAGACGGGCCGCGATCCTGCCCTCGCCCATGCGGATGGCCCGGTCGCACATGTGGGCGACCACGCCGGGGTCATGGCTGACGAGAATGAAGGTCATGCCGTGGCGGGCCTTGAGATCGGTCAGGAGATTGAGGATCTCCGCCTGAACCGAAAGATCGAGCGCGGATGTCGGCTCGTCGAGCAGCAGCAGGCGCGGCCGCAGCATCAGCGCCCGCGCGATCGCCACCCGCTGCCGCTGTCCCCCGGAAAGCTGGTGGGGATAGCGCCGCGCGATATCCGCCGCCAGACCCACCTGATCCAGCGCGGCAGCCACCACCGCCTCGCCGCAGGGCTCGCCATGAACCGCGAGCGTTTCAGCAAGGGCGCGGCCGATGCGATGGCGCGGATGGAGCGAGCCGTAGGGATCCTGAAACACCATCTGGATTTCCCGCCGGATGGCGGGGCCGAAACGCCGGCCGGGCTGGAGAGGCGTGCCGAGCGCCATGACCTGTCCCTGCCAGCCGCGGCTTAGTCCGGCGATGACGCGCAGCACCGTGGACTTGCCGCAGCCCGAAGGACCGATCAGGCCGAAGGTTTCCCCGGGGATGACGGAAAAATCGATCCCGCGGACCACCGGCAGTTCACGGTGCCCCTGCCGGAAGCTGACGGTGAGCGCGCGCACATCGAGGGCGGCGGGCTCCGCGGCGGGGGCCACGGTGCTCATGCCGCGACATCCGGCGCGCGGGGGGGAACAGGCAGGCGCGTGCCATAAGTCGCCGCCGAAGGCCGGCAGGCCCACAGGCCGCGCGTGTAGGGATGGGGCGATGCGGCGAGGTCGCCCGCGTTCTGCCGGTCCACGATTTCGCCGCGGCGCATCACCAGCACCCGGTCGGCGAAGCGCACGATCTGGTGCAGGTCATGGCTGACGATCAGGACCGCCATCTTGCGTTCGTCAGCGAGACGGCCGATCAGGTCGAGGATCTGGTCGCGCAGGCTGGCATCGAGCGCGGAGGTCGGTTCGTCGGCGATGAGCAGCCGGGGATTGTTGATGAGCATGGCGGCGATCATCACCCGCTGCCCCATGCCGCCGGACAGCGCCGCCGGCAGGGCGGCATAGACGCGGGCAGGATTCTCCAGCCCAACCGCTTCCAGCATCGCCAGCGCCCGGTCGCGCCGCTCGGCCCGGCCGAGGCGGGTGTGGAGCCGCAGTGTCTCTTCCACCTGCCGGCCCACGGTATGCGCGGGGTTGAGGGCGAATTTCGGGTCCTGCAGCACGAAGCCGATTTCGGCACCGCGCAGCCGGCTCCAGGCGGCCTCCGAAAGCGCGGTCAGGTCGGTGCCGGCGAAGGACAGGCGGTTGGCCTTCACGCACCCCGGCGCGGCGACGAGGCCCAGCAGCGAGCGCACCGACAGGCTCTTGCCCGAGCCGGATTCCCCGACGATGGCCACGCGTTCGCGGCCGAGGGCGAACGAAATGCCCCGCACGGCGTCGGCAAAGCCGTCGCCGGCCGGGAACGAGACCGTGAGGTTTTCCACGGTGACCAGAGGGGAACCGCCGTCATCCGCCATTGCGGGGATCCATGATGTCGCGCAGGCCATCGCCCAGCAGGTTGAACGCGAGACTGGTGATGAGAATGGCCAGCCCCGGCCACAGCGCCACCCACCACTGATCGAAAATCACCTGCGTACCGTCGGCCACCATGGTGCCCCACTCGGCGGTCGGCGGGCGAACGCCCAGACCGAGGAAGCCGAGCCCGGCTGCCGCCAGAATGATGCCGCCGAGGTCGAGCGCCAGCCGGATGATGGCGGAGGGCAGCACCATCGGCAGCACATGGCCGATGACGAAGCGCGGCCCTCGGATGCCGGCCATTTCCGCGGCGGCGAGAAAATCGGCCCGGCGCAGCTGCTGCACCTCCACCCGCGCCTGCCGGGCATAGGCCGGCCAGCTCGTCAGCGCCAGCGCCAGCGCGCCGTTGATCAGCCCCGGCCCCAGCACCGCGACGAAGGCAAACGCCAGCACCAGACGCGGAAAGGACATGACGATGTCGGTCAGGCGCATCAGGACCCGTTCGGCGAAGCGGCCGGCGAGCCCGGCGGCGATGCCGACGGCAAGGCCGAGCGGCGCCATCAGCAGGGCGACGAGTGCGATCATGAACAGGGTCGGCCGCGTGCCGAAAATGATCCGGGACAGGAGGTCTCGTCCCAACCCGTCGGTGCCCAGCCAGTGGACGGCGTCGGGCGGGGATAGGCGCGCCGCGCTTTCCTGCAGGTTGGGATCGAACGGCGCCAGCCACGGCGCGAAAAGCGCGGTCAGCAGCACGATCCCGACGATGGTCGCGCCAATGACGGTGGCTGGCGAACGGCGGGCCAGACGGCGCACGGCGCCGGAGCGGGACTGGAAGGCAGCACCGGTCATGACCGCGTCCTCGCATCGAGAAAGGCGACGAGTGCGTCGGTCAGGGCATTGATGAGAACGAAGCAGGTGCCGATGGCAAGCGTTCCGCCGAGGATCGCCGGCAGGTCGGCGGCGAACAGCGCGTTGGTGAGGTAGCGCCCGATGCCGGGCCACGCGAACACCGTCTCGGTCAGCACCGCGCCTTCCAGCAGGCCGGCATAGGAAAGCGCCACCACGGTGACGATGGTGGCGCGCACATTGGGCAGGGCGCCGGAAAACACGATGCGCCCGCGCCGCGCGCCCTGCGCCCGCGCCATCACGACATATTCCTTGGAGAGTTCGCCCAGCAGCGCAGCCCGTGTAAGCCGGCAGATGCCGGCAAGGCAGTGGAAGGAGAGCACGAAGGCCGGCAGGGCGAGGTGGGCGACCGCATTGGCGAAGGCGCCCGGCAGGCCGGACTGCCATGTATCGAGCAGGGCGAAGCCGGTGCGCGGCTCGATGGAATACTGGAACACCACGTCGAGCCGGCCGGGGCCGACCGCCCAGTGCAGGGTGGCGTAGAACAGCAGCAGCATCAGCAGGCCGAGCCAGAACACCGGCACCGAATAGCCGATCAGTGATACCAGCCGCACGATATTGTCGACGAGGCCGCCCGGCTTCAGCACCGACACCAGCCCGAGCAGCACGCCGAGGCTGGCGCCGATGAGGAGTGCCGTCGTGGCAAGCTCGATGGTGGCGGGAAAGGCGCGGGCGAGATCGGCGGCCACCGGCTGGCCCGTGGACCACGAGGTGCCGAGATCGCCGCGCAGCACCCGGCCGGCGTAGTTTACGAACTGTTCGCCGACGGAACCGGACAGGCCCATTTCCGCCCGCACCTGCTCATAGGTCGATTGCGAGGCGCGGTCGCCCACCACCTTCAGCACCGGGTCGACCGGCGACAGCCGGGCCAGGAAGAAGGTGACGAGCAGCAGGCCGAACAGCGTGAAGCCGGTGGAGGCAACGAAGGCGGCAAGCGAACGCAGCCAGCGCAGCCCGTCGGCAAGGAACGGGGCGGCGCCGGCCGGCCGGTCCGGCCCACCGGCAAGGGCCATTATTTCGTCACCCGGTCATAGAAGACCTGATCGGCATTGAGGCCCTGAACGTAGCCCTTCACGTTGTCGCGCAGCGCCACCGGGTCGCGCCCCTGCAGGATGAACACGAAGGGCGAGTTCTGCTGCACCTCGAGCTGGATTTCCTCATAGAGCTTGGCCCGCTTTGCCGGGTCCTGCTCGCGCACGGCCGCTTCGGTCTTGGCCGTCAGGGCCGGAATGGTCCAGTTCGCCTGCCACGCAACGGGGCCGGAGGCGGCATTGTTGTCGCGGTTGACGGCGAAGGCGGAGGCGTTGGAATGCGGGTCGAAATAGTCCGGAATCCAGTAGCGCAACGTCGTCTCGTAGTTCCGGGAGCGACCCTTGGCGTAGATTTCACTAGTGATGCCGGGGCGGATATCCAGCTTGATGCCGGCCTGGCCGAAGGTCGCCTGCAACGACTGGGCGATCTGCGTGAAGAACGGCTCGTTGAAGACGGCGAGTTCGACCGTCACCGGCGTCTTGATGTTGGCATCGGCGAGGATCTTCTTCGCCTTCTCGACATCGAGATGGAACGGCGTGGTGTTGAGTGCGCCGGCGAAGCCGTTGGGCAGGAAGCTCTGGTGAACTTCGTACTGTCCCTTCAGCAGGTTCTTGGCAATGCCCTCATAATCCACCAGCCAGCGTGCCGCCTGCCAGAAGGCCGGATTGGCAAGGGTCGGATTGTTCTTCGCGCCTGAATTGATGAGCAGGTAATCGAGCCGTGCGGAGGGCACTTCATCCACGATCACCCCGGCCTTGCCCTTCAGCGCCACGACCTGATCGGCGCCCAGCGAGCGGGCGATATCGGCGTCGCCCTGTTCGATCAGCAGGCGGCGGGAAGCCGGATCGGGCACGTTGCGGATGATGATGCCGCCGAGCTTCGGCGCGCCGCCGGGTGCGGTGGCGTTGGCATCCAGAACCAGCGCCTCGTTGGGCGTGAAGGCGCGGATGGCGAAGGGACCGGAGCCGGCGGAGTGGGTCTTCAGCCAGCCATTGCCGAAATCGTCGCCCTTGGCCTTTTCCGCCACCGTTTTCTCATCGACGATGGAGGCGATCGGCGCCGTCAGCAGCGCCAGGACGAACGCCGGGCCGACATCGGCCGACCACGACAGGGTGACTTCGTTGTCGCCGCTGATCTTGAGGTGGCTGTCGACGGTCTCCGCCGTCCAGCCAAGCTCGTTCAGGATGAAGGCGGGGGACTTGTTGAGCTTGGTGGCGCGGGAAAGCGACCACACGACATCTTGCGGGCGAACCGGATTGCCGGAGGCGAATTTCGCTCCCTTCGCCAGCGTGAAGCGCAGCGAGCGCCCGTCGGCCCCCACGCTCCATGCGGAAGCCAGCGCCGGTTCGATCACGGTCGGTTCGTCGCGCTTGGGCTGCACGAGGCGCTGGTAAAGATTGTTGAGCGCCTGCACCGTCGTCAGTTCGAAGCCCTCGGCCGGGTCGAAGCTGACCGCATCCTCGATGGACTGGGCCACCACCAGCAGGTTCGGCGGGGTCGCGGCACTGGCGCTGGCAAAGGGGGCTGCCGCAACGAGCGCGCCCGCGAGAAGCACCGAACGAAGAGAGCGAATGTTCATCTTCTTTTCTACCGGAAATGGTGACAGCGATTGATACCATAAAATAGCCGCCATAAATGCGCGGGCGAGAGAAGGAAAATCCCACTTCCGCAGCCGGAGGGAAATAAAATCGCCTCTCCGGGCCGGACGCGAAAAAGCCGGCCAGCCGGATCGCCGGCGCCTGCTGCGACCTGCCTGCGTGGGGCGCAACCGGGCCGTCGTCAGGTCGGAATCCAGTTGCCGTGCAGGCCCTGCGGCACCCGGCCCGGCAGGCGCAGCAGCGCCACGGGGTCGTCGCCGATGCGCCGGGCATCGAGCAGGGCAAGCTGGCTGGTATCGGTCTGCGGGTCGTAGAGAAACGTGACGATATAGCCGTCATCTTCGGCGTTTCCGCCCGGCCGGGGAATGAAAACCGGTTCTCCGGCGATCCGGTTGCCGAAATCGTGGCGCTGCACGCCGGCGGTTTCCATATCCACCCGCAGCAGGCAGTTGAAGGCCGCGCGCTGGCGGTAGGCCGGATCGAGGCTGTCGGTAATCGTGGGCACGTAGACGAACCGGCTGGCCCGTGCTTCGAGACGGTCGTCGATGCGCGGGAACTCGACCGGTGCGGTGGCGAGGGCCTCGTCCCGCACCCGCCGGGCTTGCAGATCGAGCACGAGACGGTGAAGCGCCGGTGGCGTGTCAGCGTTGCCCTTGCCGTCCAGTGCCAGCCGGCTGTGCCGGACATAATCGACGACGATCTCCCCTCCACGTTCGAAGCCGTTGGCGAAATGGAAGACAAAGAATGCCTCCGTTTCCAGCCAGACGGGGTTATCGCCCTCAAGCGACATCACGCAGATGCGGGTGCCGAGTTCCGGGCGCCATTGCAGCATGGGGTCGCCCCGCATGGCGGCCTCCATGTCGAACACAGCCGGGCCGACCAGCAGCACGATGTGAGCTTCGGTCAGGATGAAATCGTGGATCATCGCCGGGGCCGCGAGGTGCACCGGAAAGGACCGTACGAGCCGCCCGGACCGGTCGATATGATGCACGGTGACGACCGCTTCCTCGACGGAATAGCAGATCGCGAACAGGGCGCCGGTAACGGGATGGCGACGGTTGTGCGCACCCAGCTCAAGGGGGCGGTCCGTGCCGGCCCGCCACTCGCCGCGCGTCTCCAGATCCATCGTCATTTCGTAGGCCGGCGCGCTTTCGCTGAGTGCCAGCAGGTGGTCGCCATGGCGCAGCACGCTGATGAAGGCGCCGTTCTTGAATGGACCGGGGTCGCCATCGGAGCCAACCAGCGCGGGGTCGACCGGCACCGGATGAAAGAGGCTGCCATAGACTGCGCGGCCGGCCCGGTCCTCGACCGCCAGTCCGCGCGTGCGCACGAAGCGGTTGCGGTAGCGGGCCCGGCCGTTGTCGAAGAAGACGGCGTGGATCATGCCGTCGCCGTCGAACGGATAGGCGTAGGCAATCGGCTCATACTTTGGGTTCGGGCCGTTGCGCATGTAGGCACCGCGCAGATCGGGCGGAATAGCGCCCGCGACGACCTCCAGATCCGATGTCGCCACCTCCTCCGCGACGGGAGCGAACGCACCTTGCAGAAACGGGTTTCCTGACGTCCACATGGCGCTTCTCCGTGCCTTTCCGCTCGGCATCGGGTGCCGCCGGCACCGCAAGCCTATGGCACGTCCATCGCGCCCGGAAGAGCGGATCGCGCGCCGGAAGGTGCGGTAAAAGGCACCGTGCCGCGCGCCACGATCAGGGCTGGCGTTCGGCGCGGATGCGGCCGGCCGGGTGGCTTTCCTCGATCAGCGGTCCGCGGCCGAACAGCTTTTCACGCAGCGTTCCGGGCGCATAATCGGCCTTGAACAACCCGCGCTCCTGCAGCACCGGCACGACGAGATCGACGAAATCGGCAAGGCTCTCAGGGGTCACCGTGCGGGGAATGTTGAAGCCGTCGATATCGCCGGTCTCCACCCATTGCTGCATGTGATCGGCGATTTCCTCCGGCGTGCCGACGACCGGTCGCTGGCGGCTGCCGAGCACCATTTCGTCGATGATGGCACGCACAGTCCACACCTTCCCGGGGCTGCTGGTGGTAATCGCCTCCAGCGCGGAGGTGTTGGCGTTCGTCTTGCGGAACGCGATCGGTTCGTCGGGATCAAGCCGGGAGAGGTCGATGCCGATGGAGCTGGAATAATGCGTCAGAGCGGCTTCGACATCGGCATGGCGGCGATAGTCCTCCAACTTGTCGGCGGCCTCCTTGGCCGTGCGGCCGGTGACCACGCTGAGAAGGGGAAACAGCCGGATGGAATCCGGCCGCCGGCCTTCGGCCAAGGCCAGCCGGCGGATGTCGCCGACGATGCCGGCTGCGGCCTGCGGCGTCGGTGCACCGATGAAGACGCATTCGGCGTGGCGGGCGGCAAAGCGGCGGCCACGGGCGGAGGAGCCGGCCTGATAGAGCACCGGCGTGCGCTGCGGCGAGGGCTCGCTGAGGTGGATGGCGTTCAGGCGATAATGCTCGCCTTCGTGGCGTATCGCCTTCACCTGCGCGGGGTCTGCATAGATGCCGCCGGCCTTGTCGGCGCGCACGGCATCGGCGGCCCAGCTTTCCTCCCACAGCCGGTAAAGCACCTCCATGTATTCGTCGGCCACGTCATAGCGGCGGTCATGGTCGGGCAGGCCGTCCTGTCCCATGCCGCGCGCGGCGCTGTCGAGATAGCCGGTCACGATGTTCCAGCCCAGTCGCCCGCCAGTCAGGTGATCCAGCGTTGAAAGCCGGCGGGCCGCGAGATAGGGCGGCTCATAGGTGGTGTTGAGGGTGACGCCGAAACCGAGGTGGCGCGTGACATAAGCCATGACCGGCACGACCAGCAGCGGATCGTTGACCGGAACCTGCACGGCGTGGGCGACCGCGCTCTCAGGACCGCCGCGGTAAACGTCATAGACGCCGGTGATGTCGGCCAGGAAAATGCCGTCGAACTTGCCTCTCTCGGCAATTCTGGCGGTCTCGGCCCAGTAATCCAGCGTCTTGTATTCGGTCGAGCGGTCGCGCGGATGCCGCCACAGGCCATGGTTGATGTGGCCGACGCAGTTCATGTCGAACGAATAGAGGCTGAGCTGTTTCTTGCGGGTCATGAGCGGTCTGCGTGGCCTTCGTCGCCGCCGGCGCCGGCCGCGGCGGCATCGCTGGCAATCTTATCGCAGACCGCTGGCGGCTCTGTCCCGGCATCGGTTTGCGCAATATCGGGCCGCCATAGAAAAGAACCGCGAACCGCCGGCCACCGCCGTCAAGCCTGACCGCGGGCCCTCTCGAACCAGCCGAGGCCTGCGCGGGTCCCGGCGGCGGGGATATATTCACAGCCAACAAAGCCGCCATAGCCCAGCGCAT
>DAIPYB010000070.1:0-9662 GCA_036782955.1 Pseudoxanthobacter sp.
GACGTCGTCAAACGCTACCAGTCCGAGTTCAAGGCCGCCGCGCGGCAGACCGGCGTCGACGATGCCTGGCTGCGCGCGGTGGCCCACGCCGAGAGCGACTTCGATGCGAAGGCGCTGTCGCCGAAGGGCGCCATGGGGGTGATGCAGCTGATGCCGGAGGTGGCGAAGGAATACGGCGTCGCCGATGAGCGTTTGCTTCTGACGGCAAGCCTGCCTGCGGACTGGTCGGCCGCGCCGTGAAGACGGCATCACCGGCTTTGCGGTTCAGGCGATATTCAGGCACACACTGGAAGGGTGGAAAGCGGATCGCGGCGACTGTGAGCGGGGTTGTCATGACGAAGCCGTCGGCATTGCGACTGTGGCCGGCCCGCGGATGGCGGGGGCTGGCGCTGGCGGCTGCCTTTCTGGCGGCCTCGGGCAGTGCCACGGCCGGAGCGGCCTGCCTTGACGGGGCAGCCCAGCGCGCGGCCATCGCCGCCGGTCAGGTGGTGCGGCCGGCCGAGGCGCGCCGCGCTGCCGGCGGCGATCTTCTGGAACTGGCATTGTGTGACGAGAACGGCCGCCTCGTCTATATCGCAACTGTGCTGCGCCCGGACGGCGCCGTGAGCCGGGTGGTGATCGACGCCCGGACGGGCGCCGTGATCGGGGGCAAATAGCGGGAGGCAGGCGAGCGTGCGTCTTCTGGTGATCGAGGACGATCCGGACCTCAACAGGCAGCTCGTGGACGCGCTGAAGGCGGCGGACTATGTCGTCGACAGTGCGCAGGACGGCGAGGAAGGGCACTTCCTCGGCGATACCGAGCCCTATGATGCCGTGGTGATGGACATCGGCCTGCCGCGCATGGACGGCATCAGCGTGCTGAAGCGCTGGCGGGCGGATGGCCGGGCCATGCCCGTTCTGCTGCTGACGGCGCGCGATCGCTGGAGCGACAAGGTTGCCGGCATCGATGCCGGCGCGGACGACTATGTCGCCAAGCCCTTTCATATCGAGGAGGTGCTGGCCCGCCTGCGCGCGCTGGTGCGCCGGGCCGCCGGACACGCCAGCGACGAAATGGTTCTCGGGCCGCTGGTGGTGGATCTGCGGGCCGGCAAGGTTTCCGTCGACGGCCTGCCGGTGCGTCTCACGTCGCACGAATTCCGCCTCGTCGCCTATCTGATGCTGCATCGCGAGCAGGTGGTTTCGCGCACGGAGCTGACGGAACATCTCTACGATCAGGATTTCGACCGCGATTCCAATACGATCGAGGTGTTCGTCGGGCGCGTGCGCAAAAAGCTCGGCGTGGACGTGATCGAGACCGTGCGCGGCCTCGGCTATCGCCTCAGGGCGCCCGGGGGAGGGCGCTGAGGCGTGGCGGGCAGGGAACCGGGCAAGGACGAGCAACCGGGCAAGAAGCCTGGCAAGAAACAGGGCAAGAAACAGGGCAAGCCGCCGGGAGGGGCGCCGGGCCGCAGGCGTGCGCCGCGGTCGCTGGCGTTTTCGCTGTTCGTGTCGTCGGCGCTGTGGAGCACCGTGGCGCTGGCAATCGCCGGCGTGGTTCTGGTGGCGCTCTACCGGGCCTCGGTGGAGCGGTCGTTCGATACCCGGCTCGATATCTACCTGAAGGCGCTGGTCGCCGGCATCGTGCCGGGGCAGGACCCGGACGCGCACCTGCAGGACCCGGGCAATCTCGGCGATCCGCGTTTCGGGCTGCCGCTGTCGGGCTGGTACTGGCTGGTGCGCGATGCCGAGGGACGCACGGTGATGGCATCGCCCTCGCTTGCCGGCGAACGGCTTGGAATCGCCGCCGAAACGCAGGGCCAGCCGCGCACGCAGTTCGTTGAAAAAGGAGCGGTGCGCGGGCCGGACGGCGAGGCGCTGCGTTATCTGGAACGGCGGATAACGCTGGCCGACGGGCGCCGCTTCTCGCTGGCGGTGGCGGGCGATGCAGGCGAAATCGAGCGCGACGTGGCGCTGTTCGGCACGCGGGTGGCGATGACGCTGGCGATCTTCGGCGTCGGCCTTGTGCTGGCGACGCTGGTGCAGGTGCGCATCGGGCTGGGGCCGCTGAAGCGCATGCAGGCGGCCATCAAGGCAATCCGCGGGGGCGACGCGGAGCGGGTCGAGGGCGATTTCCCGCGCGAGATGGCGCCGGTGGCGGAAGAACTGAATGCGCTGATCGAATCAAACCGGGACGTGGTTGAACGCGCCCACACCCACGCCGGCAATCTGGCCCATGCCCTGAAGACACCGCTCAGCGTGATTCTCAACGAGGCGCGGGCCGCTGGCGGTCCGTTCGGCGACAAGGTTGCCGAGCAGGCGGTGCTGATGGGCGCGCGCATCAGCGCCGATCTCGACCGCGCCCGCGCGGAAGCGCAGCGGCGCGTCTCGGCCGATCGCTGCGAGGCGGGGCCGGCGGCCGAGGCGCTGGCGCGCGTGATGCGACGGGTGCACGACGAACGCAATCTCGACATCGCGGTTGCCTGCCCGGCGGGCCTGACCGTGCGGATGCAGCGGCAGGACCTCGACGAAATGCTCGGCAATCTGATGGATAACGCCTGCAAGTGGGCGCGCGGGCGCGTGGAGGTTCGCGGCGTTGCCGTGGCGGACGGCGGGCGTCGCTGGGTTGTCATGACTGTCGATGACGATGGGCCGGGCCTGCCGGCCGACAGGCGCGCCGAGGCGCTGCAACGCGGCCGCCGCCTGGACGAATCGGTGCCGGGGTCCGGGCTGGGGCTTTCGATCGTCACGGATCTCGCGACCAGCTATGGCGGTCGTCTGCGGCTGGATGCGGCGCCGGCAGGCGGGCTGCGGGCCGAACTGCGGCTTCCGGCCGGCTGAGGGCGGCGGTGTTGCCGGAATGACGCAGCCGGGCGTTGTCCGCCTTGGTCCTGCCTGCGGCCTGTGACACCCGGAGCGACAAAGGCGATAGTAAGGCCAATGTGTTGCGTGCTGGCAGGCGGCATTCCGGGTGGTGATGCGATGACGAGGGCCATGAAGGCTGAACAGGGCTGGAGCGCGGCTGCCCGGCGGGCCATTTGCGTGGCCCTGCTGCTGGGAAGCGCGAGCGCCTGCACGACGCTGCCGGCCGGACTGGGGCTTGGAGGCGGGCTCGGGCTGGGCAAGCCGGCCGCGCCGCCGCCCGATTCGGTGCTGGCAGACCCTTCCGCACAGGCCTTCGCCAACGCTTTGCCGACGACCGGCACCGTGGGCAAGGCGCTGAACGACACCGACCGGCAGGCCGCCGCCAAGGCGGAGATCGAGGCGCTGGAACTGTCGCGCACCGGCGCGCCGGTGACGTGGCAGAACCCGGAGACGGATTCGTCCGGCGTGGTGGTGCCGGGGCCGACCTATGTCGTGAACAATCAGGAATGCCGCGACTACATCCACACCCTCAGCGCGGGCGGTGCGGAACAGCAGCTGCGCGGCCGGGCCTGCCGCAGCGCGGACGGAACGTGGCGGCCGCTCAACTGATGCACGCGCGGTCCGGCACGAAGCCCACGAAGTGGCGCGGGCGGCGAGGCGACGGACTGGGCAAGGGGCAGGGCCAAGGACAGGGCAAGGGGCCGGGATTGAAGGGCGCATGCTGATCGTGATCGCCCTTGCCGCCCTCGGGCTGCTGTCGGTGGCAGCCCTGCTCTGGCCGCTGTTCAGGCCCGCCCGGCCCGTGCCCGGTGCCGGTGCAGCCGACGTGGCGATCTATCGGGCCGATCTGGAAAGTCTCGACCGCGACCTTGCCGGCGGTCGCATGTCGGCGGACGACGCGGATGCCGCCCGGGCGGAGATCGGCCGCAGGCTGATCCGGGCGGCCCGGCAGGACGATCCGGCCGCCGATGCGCCGGCGGATGCCCGGGTGTCGCGGCAGCGCCGGCTGGCGGCGGCGGCCATCGTCGTGCTGTTCGTGCCGGCGTTTTCAGCACTGGTCTATAGCCGCATCGGGGCGCCGTGGATGCCCGACCGGCCGCTTGCCGGGCGGCTGGAACAGGCGCGGCAGAGCGGCGACGTTGCCGCGCTGGTGGCCCGTGTCGAGGCGCGTCTGGAAAGCGCACCCGATGACGGACGCGGATGGGCCGTCATCGCGCCGGTCTATCTGCGGCTTGGCCGCACCGCGGATGCCGTGACGGCCTATCGCAATGCCATTCGCCTGCTCGGCGCCGACGGAGCGCTTGAGGCGGGGCTGGGCGAGGCACTGGTGCAGGCCGCCGGCGGCATCGTCACCGCCGAAGCGGAGGCGGCCTTCCGCGCCGCGCTGGAGCGGGATCCGCGTGCAATCCGGCCGCGTTTCTTTCTGGCGCTGGAAAAGACGCAGGCCGGCGAACGGCAGGCTGCCATGGATGCGTGGCGGCAACTGCTGGATGGCGCGCCGCCGGATGCGGCGTGGGCGGCAATCGCCCGGCAGCAGCTTGAGGCGCTGACCGCGCCCGGTGAAGGGGTTGGCGTGCCGGCCGGCGGCGAGGATATTGCCCGCCTGCCGCCCGCCGCGCAGCGCGAGGCGATTGCGGACATGGTCGGAGCGCTCGACCGCCGGCTCGCCACGCAGGGCGGCAGCGTGGATGCGTGGCTGCGGCTGATGCGGGCGCGGCTGGTTCTGGATGACAGGGCGGGCGCCGAGGCCGCGTTCGGCCGTGCCCGCGCCGCATTTTCCGGCGATGCGGAAAGCAGGGACCGGCTCGATGCCGGTGCCCGTGCGCTGGGCCTCGCCCAGCCCTGAGCACGCCAGCCCGAAGGACGATCCATGCGCCGAAAGCAGCGACGACTGGCCCTGATAGCCCTCTGCGGCGTGACGCTGAGTGCGGCTGCCGGTCTGGTGCTCTATGGGCTGCGCGGAGAGATCGTGTTTTTTCGCACGCCGGCCGAACTGGCGGAAAGACCGCCGGCACCCGGCGAGCGACTGAGGCTGGGGGGGCTGGTGGAGAGCGGCAGCGTGGTGCGCAACGGCGACCGCGTCACCTTCGTGGTGACCGATACCGCGGCCAGCCTGCCGGTGACCTATCGCGGGCTCCTGCCGGATTTGTTCCGCGAAGGGCAGGGCGTGGTGGCCGAGGGCAGTCTCGGCAGCGATGGCGTGTTCCTCGCCGACACCGTGCTGGCAAAGCACGATGAAAACTATATGCCGCCCGACGTGGCCGACGCGCTGAAGAAGCGCGGTGTCTGGGAAGAAGGGCGCACGGTTGCCGCCGGGGGCACGCCGTGATCGCGGAGGCCGGCCATTTCGCCCTTGTCTTGGCGCTTGCCGTGGCGCTGGTGCAGTCTTCGGTGCCGCTGTGGGGCGTGCGCTGCGGCGACGGCCGGCTGATGGCGCTGGGCCCGGCCGCCGCGCTCGCGGCCTTCGTGCTGGTCGCGGCCGCCTTCGCGGCGCTGGTGTCGGCCTATGTGCGCTCCGATTTCTCGCTGCTCAACGTGGTGCAGAATTCGCACTCCGCAAAGCCGTTGCTGTTTCGCATTACCGGCGTGTGGGGCAACCACGAAGGCTCGATGCTGCTGTGGGTGCTGATCCTCACCCTGTTCGGAGCGCTTGTCGCAAGCGGCGCGCGCAGCCTGCCGGCCGACCTGAAGGCCCGGACGCTGGCTGTGCAGGGATGGATATCGGCGGCCTTCCTTGCCTTCATCCTTGCCACCTCCGATCCCTTTCTCCGCCTCGATCCGCCGCCGCCGGAAGGGCAGGACCTCAATCCGGTCCTGCAGGATATCGGCCTCGCGCTGCATCCGCCGCTGCTCTATCTCGGCTATGTCGGGCTGTCGGTGGCGTTTTCCTTCGCCATCGCCGCGCTTCTGGGTGGCCGGGTCGATGCCGCGTGGGCGCGGCGGGTGCGGCCATGGGTGCTGGTCGCGTGGGCGTTTCTCACGCTGGGCATCGCCATGGGCTCCTACTGGGCCTATTACGAGCTCGGCTGGGGCGGCTGGTGGTTCTGGGACCCGGTGGAAAACGCCTCGTTCATGCCGTGGCTGGCGGCAACGGCGCTGCTGCACTCCGTCGCCGTGACGGAGAAGCGGGCGGCCCTGAAGGTCTGGACCATCCTGCTGGCGATACTGGCCTTTTCGCTGTCGCTGCTCGGCACCTTCCTGGTGCGCTCCGGCGTCCTGACCTCGGTGCATGCCTTTGCCACCGATCCCGGCCGGGGGCTGTTCATTCTGGCCATTCTGGCGGTCTTCATCGGCGGCAGTCTGGCGCTGTTCGGCTGGCGGGCGCCGGCGATGACGCAGGGCGGCGTGTTCGCCCCCATCAGCCGCGAGGGCGCGCTGGTCTTCAACAACCTCATTCTCACCACCGCCTGCGCCACGGTGCTGGTGGGAACGCTCTATCCGCTGGCGCTCGACGTGTTGTCGGGGGCGAAGATCACCGTCGGCGCGCCGTTCTTCAATCTCACCTTCGTGCCCCTGATGATCCCGGCGCTGCTGGCGGTGCCCTTCGGGCCGTTCCTGAGCTGGAAGCGGGCCGATCTGGCGGCCGTTGCCGAGCGGCTGGTCGCGGCGGCCGGGCTGGCGCTGGCTGGGGTGGCGGTGGTGCTGTGGCTCTCCGGCGGGCGCGGCGTGCCGGCCGCGCTCGCGATCGGGCTCGGAATCTGGATGGTCGCCGGCGCGATGGCCGAGCCGATGTGGCGGGCGGTGCGCGGCGGTGGCGGTGTTCGCATCGCCCTCCGCCGGTTCGCCGGCCTGCCGCTCTCCGTCCACGGCGCCGCGCTCGGCCATCTCGGCCTCGGCCTCACCGTGATCGGGATCGCGGCGGCAAGCGGCTTCCAGAGCGAGGCGATCGCCATGATGAAGCCGGGCGACAGGCTGGCCCTTGCCGGCTACGAACTGGTCTATGAGGGCCGCGAAAGCACCCGCGGCCCCACCTATACCGCTGTCGCGGCGCGCTTTTCACTGTTGCGGGACGGGCGGCAGGTGCAGGCCCTGCGGCCGGAACGGCGCTTCTACACGGTGCGCCAGATGCCGACGACCGAATCGGCCATCGCCACGCGCGGGCTTTCGCAGATCTATGTCAGCCTCGGCGATGGCGATCCCGGAACGGACGGATCGTTCGCGGTCCATGCCTTCCACAAGCCTCTGGTGACGCTGATCTGGCTCGGCGCGGTGGTGATGGCGCTGGGCGGGGCGCTCTCGCTGGCGGACCGGCGCCTGCGCGTCGGCGTGCCGCGTGCCGCAGCCGCCCGCGCGCGGCCCTCCCGGACGGAGGCCGCATGATGGCTGTCCGCTGGCGTGCCCTGGCTTTCGCGGTTGCCCTGCTGCTTGCCCGGGCCGGCATGGCGGTGGCGGTCCAGCCGGATGAAATCATGTCCGATCCGGCGCTGGAGGCGCGGGCGCGGGCCATTACGGCGGGCCTGCGCTGCCTGGTCTGCCAGAACGAAAGCGTGGACGATTCTTCCGCGCCGCTGGCGCGCGATCTGCGCCTTCTGGTCCGGGAGCGGCTGAAGGCCGGCGACAGCGACGCGGCGGTGGAAGATTATCTGGTCGGGCGCTACGGCACCTTCGTGCTGCTGAAGCCGCCGCTTGCCGCCGACACCCTCGTGCTGTGGGCAACGCCGGTCGCGGTGCTGCTCGGCGGTGCGGGGCTTGCGATGCTGGTGCTGCGCCGCCGCCGCGCGCGGCCGGAGGCGCCGCTGAGCGCGCAGGAAAAGGCCGATCTCGACGCCATCCTGCGCCGCCACACGCAGCCGTGAACGGGACGGCGCCGACATTACCGATCTTTCATGCTGCGGACAGGCTCCCGTAAGGCGGGGCCTGCCAAAAATTCTCGCAACGGGCCGGTTGTTGCGTCCCGGCCGTCTTGAGCACAGCTCTTTTGCGAGGAAGTTCCAACGATGCATTCCACCAGCCTGAAGTCCGCGGCCGTTTCGTCGTCCTCTCATGGTCCGATGCAGCGCCGTCGCCGCGCGCTCATGGCAGGGGTTCTGTCCCTGGCGCTCGCCGGCGCGATGATCGGCGATGTGGTTGCCCCTGCGATGGCGGCCGAAGTCAAGGTTCCGGGCAACACGGCTCAGGCGATGCCGAGCTTTGCCGACGTCGTCGGCGCCGTGCAGCCGGCCGTCGTGACCATCCGCGTCAAGGCGAAGGCCAACCCGGAGCTGTCGTCCTTCAATAACGACAACGGCGACGACAGCCAGCAGGGGCCCGGTGGACTGCCGTTCGAGTTCTTCCGCCAGTTCGGCAACCCGATGGGCAAGACGCCCCAGATGCGCCCGCGCGGCAACAGCGGCGTGGTGATGGGACAGGGCTCGGGCTTCCTGATCTCGTCCGACGGCTATGTGGTGACCAATAACCACGTCGTCGACAAGGCCACGGAAGTGACCGTGACCACCACCGACGGCCAGGACCACACCGCCAAGGTGATCGGCACGGATGAGAAGACCGACGTTGCCCTGCTGAAGATCGACGGCAAGACCGATTTCCCCTATGTGCGCTTCGCCGATGGCGACGTGCGCGTCGGCGACTGGGTGATCGCGGTCGGCAATCCGTTCGGCCTCGGCGGCACGGTGACGGCGGGCATCGTCTCCGCCCGTGGCCGCGACATCGGCGCCGGTCCCTACGATGACTTCATCCAGATCGATGCCGCCATCAACAAGGGCAATTCCGGTGGCCCGACCTTCAACCTGAACGGTCAGGTCGTCGGCATGAACACCGCGATCTACTCGCCCACCGGCGGCTCCGTCGGCATCGGGTTCGATATTCCGGCCGAGACCGTGCAGAAGATCGTGGCGAGCCTGAAGGACAAGGGCACCGTCACCCGCGGCTGGCTGGGCGTGCAGATCCAGCCGGTTTCGGCCGACATCGCCGACAGCCTCGGGCTGAAGGGCGACAAGGGCGCCCTCGTGGCATCCTCCCAGACCGACAGCCCGGCCGTGAAGGCCGGCGTGCAGACCGGCGACGCCATTCTCACCGTTGACGGCAAGCCGGTCGACGGCCCGCGCGAACTGGCCCGCATGATCGCCGCCTACGAGCCCGGCACCACCGTGAAGCTCGGTGTGTGGCGTGACGGCAAGGAGCAGGCGATCGACGTCAAGCTCGGCCAGCTTCCGGCCCGCCAGCAGCAGGCCAGCGCCGACGACGTTGAGCAGACCCCGGACGGCGGCGCGAAAGTCGGCTCCCTCGGTCTCACGGTGGCGCCCGCTTCCGCGGTGACCGGCAAGGACGACAAGGGCGTTGCCATCGTCAGCGTCGATCCGGACGGCCCGGCGGCCGACAAGGGCGTGTCGGCGGGCGATGTCATCGTCTCGGCCGGCGGCAAGCCGGTCGGCAATGTCGGCGACGTGACGGCCTCCATCGATGCCGCCCGCGCCAGCGGTCGCAAGGCGGTGCTGCTGCAGCTGAAGCAGGGCGACCAGACCCGCTTCGTGGCCCTGCCGATCGCCAAGGCCTGACATGAGCAGGCCTGACGTGAAAAGGCCTGCCCCGAAAAGGCCCGCCCAGCAGACGTGATCAGGCCGATGGCCTGATCGCCAGCAGGACGCACCGCGCGGCACCTCCCCACGTGCCGCGCCGGGGCGCCCGGCTCCGGACCGGCTCCCGTCGCCCCCGCCGGTCCCGGACCGGACGGCGACAGGGCGGACTTTCGTTCCGCCCTGTCGCCGTCTGTCTTCAAGGGGCGCGCTCCCGCGGAAAATTGGCGCTGGCTGAAAAAAGCGGTGCCCAATCCGAAGCCTTCCGTCTTAATGTCACCTGCCGGCAGAACCGGCCCGCCCGGGCCG
>DAIPYB010000071.1:0-9651 GCA_036782955.1 Pseudoxanthobacter sp.
CCCGCCTCTACCAGACGTTCGGCGGCGAGGTGGTGCAGGCCGGCAAGCCCTATCCGCCGATCTATGCCGAGGCCCGCCGACGCGTCGCAGCCCTCACCGGCCGCGTGCCGGAAAAGGCGGAAACGCTGGCTGTCGGCGACGGCCTCATCACCGACGTTCGCGGCGGCTGCAACGAAGGCCTCGATGTGCTGTTCGTGACCGGCGGCATCCACGCCCGCGATTTCGGCCCCGCCGACGCGCCCGACCCGGCGAAAGTCGCCGCTCGCCTGACCCGCGACGGCCTTGCCGCCGTTGCCGGCGTCACGTTCCTTCGTTGGTAACAGAGGCGCGGGCGGCCGGCGCCCCGGCCGGCTGCCCCGCTTCATGACCGGATCGGCTCAGCTGTCGTGACGCACACTGCCCCCGCTCCCGCGTTTTCCGCTTCCCTTGAAGCCGTGCCCGATGCGCTGCGCGGCGCGGTGGTGGCCATCGGCAATTTCGACGGCGTTCACCGCGGCCATCAGGCGGTGCTGGAACGCGCCCGGCAGATGGCCGCCGAGGCCGGCGTGCCCGCCGTGGGCCTCACGTTCGAGCCGCATCCGCGCAGCCTGTTCCGTCCCGATCAGCCGATTTTCCGCCTCACGCCGCCGCCGCTCAAGGCCCGGCTTCTGAAGGCGCTCGGGCTGGACGGGCTCATCACCGCCCGCTTCGACCATGCCTTCGCCGCGCTGTCGGCACAAACCTTCGTCGATCAGGTGCTGAGGGACCGGCTCGGCGCGCGCCATGTGCTGATCGGGTGGGATTTCCACTTCGGCCACGCCCGCTCCGGCACCCCCGCCTTCCTGTCCGAAGCCGGCCCGATGGCCGGCTTTACGGTGGATATCACCGCCCCGCTCGCCGACGAGACCGGCGGGGCGATTTCCTCCTCCCGCGTGCGGGATGCTCTGGCGGCCGGCAACGTGACCGCCGCCAACGACCTGCTCGGCTGGCGCTGGCGGGTTTCGGCCAACGTGCGCCACGGCGACAAGCGCGGCCGGGAACTGGGCTTTCCCACCGCCAACATGCGCCTTGCCGATGACTGCGCGCTTGCCCACGGCATCTATGCGGTGCGGGTGGAAACCGGCACACGGATCGTCGATGGCGTTGCCAGCTTCGGCCGCCGCCCGACCTTCGACAATGGGGCGCCGCTGCTGGAGGTGTTCCTGTTTGACTTCTCCGGCAACCTGTACGGCCAGGAACTCACGGTAACGCTGGTGGATTATCTGCGGCCGGAATGGCGCTTCACGTCGATCGACGGATTGATCGACCAGATCGGGCGCGATTGCGAGAACGCCCGCCTGCGCCTTGCCGCGGCCACCGCGCCGCTGTCGCCGCTCGATGCGGCGCTGAACGTCATCGAACCGCTGCATCCCTGATCGCTAGGCGGCAGAGGCCGGAAAACGGATGGGGCCGGATCGCAGCGCGATCCGGCCCCTTGTCTTATCCGCCTTCGGGCACGCCTCAGCCGGCGAGGGCCGCCTTGTGGCTCTCAAGGAAGGCGGCGAAGCTCTGGGGCTTCACGCCCGTCAGCTTTTCCACCGCGTCCGTCTCCACGTCGGCCTTGCCGACGCGGGTGTTGGTATCGAACGTCGCCAGCACCGCCGGATAGGGGTCCGGCAGGCCGGCCGCCTTCAGGCCGGCAGCAATCGCCGCCTCGTCCACGGGAATGACCGCGACCGGCTTGCCGAACGTCGCGGAGATCTGCGCGGCGAGCTCCGCCGTCGTCAGCGCCTGCGGGCCGGTGATGGTCAGGATCTGGTTGCCGGCCGGCGGATTGGCCAGCGCCGCGGCAGCCGCCGCCGCGCAGTCGCCGCGCGTGACGTAATTGACCTTGCCGTCGCCGGCCGCCGAATACCACTGGCCGGTGGCAAGGGCGTGCTGGATGGTGCCGAGCAGCAGGTTTTCGGTGTACCAGCTGTTGCGCAGAATGGTCCAGCCGAGCGGGCTCAGCGCCAGCGCCTGTTCGGTGCCGTAGTGATCCGGCGCGAAGGTGATGGGCGAGCCCGGTTCCGGATTGGGCATGGACGTGTAGATGACATGCTTCACGCCCGCCGCGGCCGCGGCCTTGATGGCGGCGGTGTGCTGGGCCAGACGGCGGCCCGGCTCGGCCAGCGCATCGGTGGAGACCAGCAGCACCCGGTCGACCCCGGCGAAGGCGGCGGCAAGGCTGGCCGGATCGTCGAAGTCCACGCGACGAACTTCGGCGCCGCGGGCGGCGAGATCGGCCAGCTTCGCGGTGTCGCGGCTGCCGGCGATCACCTTGTGGCCCCCGGCAAGCAGGCGCGTCACCACCTGGCGGCCAAGCTGGCCGCCGGCACCCGTCACGAGCAGGGTTGCGGTATCGGTCATGGTGCGATTCCTTTTTTTGTTGGTTCCGCAGCGACAACAAACATCCGATCCGGATGCTGGTCTCGGATTGAGAGTGCCATTAAGATGGCAAAGCCCGCGATCCTGTAAAGAAGGCAGTCTCGCTGCCCATGGTTACCGGGCGGGAACTACCCGCTGCCCGCGCGGGGCGATGCGGGCGGGGCCGGGCCCCGGCCATGAAGGGACATAAGACGGCGATGGACACGGCGAAGAACGGGCTCTCCGGCGCGGCATGCGCGGCCACGACGCGCTATGCACAGTGGAAGGAGCGCTATCCGCAACTCAGCCTGTGCCCGGTGCGCGGCGTGCTGGACCGGGTGGGCGACAAGTGGACGACGCTGGTGCTGCTGACGCTGGCCGAGCGCCCGCACCGCTTCGGCGAACTGCGGCGGGCGATCGTCGATATCTCGCAGCGCATGCTGACCCAGACGCTGCGCGAACTGGTGCGCGACG
The DNA here is from genome assembly GCA_036782955.1 of Pseudoxanthobacter sp. GTDB lineage: Bacteria > Pseudomonadota > Alphaproteobacteria > Rhizobiales > Segnochrobactraceae > Pseudoxanthobacter. The sequence continues at coordinate 2,839 of DAIPYB010000071.1, forward strand.
GCCTCGTTCACCGGGAGGTGTTCCCGACCCAGCCGCCGGGCGTTGAATATCGCCTGACGCCGCTTGGCCAGTCACTGCTGCAGCCCGTCCTGAGCCTCGTACACTGGGCCGAGGCCCATTTCGCCGATGTCGAGGCCGCCCGTGCCAGCCACGATGCCGCGCAGGAGGCCGCGACCGGAGCGGCGGCCTGATCTCTCAGCCGTGCCCGGCAAGGCGCTCCGCGATCTGCGGCAGGATGAACGGACAGCCGTCGGCCGGCACGGTCGACGGCGGCAGGTGAACGGAAAACACGCTGCGCAGCAGGTCCAGCGTCAGCACCTCGGCGGGCGCGCCCTCGGCCACCTTGCGGCCATCGGCGATCACCACCATGCGGCCGGCATAGCGCGCGGCAAGATTGAGATCGTGGAGTACCACCACTGCCGCCCCGCCGGCGCGGGCGTGGTCGCGCGCGGCATCAAGCACCCGCAACTGGTGGGCCAGATCCTGCGCGGCCGTCGGCTCGTCCAGCATCAGGATGCCGGGGCCGTTCTGCCGCTCGCCGGCCCATGACTGGCACAGCACCCGGGCAAGCTGCGCCCGCTGGCGCTCGCCGCCCGACAGCGCATCGTAGAGCCGGTCGGCCTTGTCGATCAGATCCACCCGGTCGAGTGCGGCATCGATGAGGTCATCGGCTTCGCCGCGCGCCATCACGAAGCCCGGCACGGTGATGCCGAGGGCTGCGATCTCGCGCACGTTGAAGGGAAAGGAAAGATTGGTGGATTGCGGCAGCACCGCCCGGCGCATGGCAGCCCGCCGGGCGCCGAGCGTCGCCAGCGGCACGCCGTCGATCAGCACAGCGCCATGGGTCGGGCGATGCTCGCCCGCCATCATCTTCAGCAGCGTCGACTTGCCGGCCCCGTTCGGGCCGACGATGGCGGTGAAGGTGCCGGCCGGCGCCGCGAAGTCCACTGTCTCCAGCACGGTTCGCCCGCCGCGGATGAAGGTCACCCCGCGCGTTTCAGCAAGGGCTCCGATGGAGGCGGCGACGGTAGCCGGCGCAATGTGGGGCACGGCACTGATTTGGGTGGAGACCATGGCCTCAGATGCCTCCCCGCCGGCGCAGCAGCAGCCACAGGAAGAACGGCGCGCCGATGGCGGCCGTGACGATGCCGATGGGCAGTTCCGCCGGCGCGGCGATCACGCGCGCCACGGCATCGGCGGCCAGCAGCAGCGCAGCGCCGACGAAGGCCGAGCCGGGCAGCACGAAGCGATGGTCCGGCCCGGTGACGAGCCGCACGACATGCGGCACGACGATGCCGACGAAGCCGATGACGCCGGAAAGCGCCACCGAGGCCCCGACCGCGCAGGCCGCCGCCACGATGGCGATCTTTTTCGCCCGCTCGATGGCAACGCCCAGATGCACGGCCTCCGCCTCGCCCAGCAACATGGCGTTCAGCGGGCGGGCCACCAGCGGCGCGGCAACCCCGGCCACGACGAAGAACGGCAGGGCGGCCGTGATTTTCGGCCATGTGGCGCCGCCGAGACTACCCATGGTCCAGAAGGTAATGTCGCGCAGCGCCCTGTCGTCCGCCCGGAACACGATGAGCCCGGACAGCGCCCCGGCAAAGGCGCCGATGGCGACGCCGGCCAGCAGCAGCGTGGCAACCGAGGTCTGCTGCTCGCGCGTCGCCAGCACATAGAGCAGCCATGTGGAGCCGAACGCTCCGATCACCGCCGCCACGGGCACCGCCTCGGTGCCCAGCACCGCCATCACCGGCGCCAGCAGCCCGCCGCCGAGCGCAATCATGGCAACCGCCGCCAGCCCCGCGCCGGACGACGCCCCGACGAGGCCGGGATCGGCCAGCGGATTGCGGAACAGCCCCTGCATCATGGCCCCTGTCACCGCCAGCGCGCTGCCCACCAGAAGCCCCAGCACGGTGCGCGGCAGGCGGATGTCCATCAGCACCAGCCGCTCGCGGGCAATCTCCGCCGGCAGCGGATCGGCCGAGGCCAGCGATGCCAGCACGCGCGGCAGCGCATCCAGACTGATGCCGGTCGGGCCGACGGCAACAGAAAGCACCACGGCCGCGACCATCAGCACGAAACCGGCACACAGTCCCAGACGCCCCCGCAGGGTGCGGTCGCCCCGCCGGCGCCTGCCGGTTGCCACCGGCCGCGCGAGGGCCACGGATGCCGCCCGTCCGGTCACGGCGCGGGTACCTTGCAGGCCGGATCGACCGCGCCGCAGAGCGCCAGCGCAGCCGTGGCCGTGCGCGGGCCGAAGCCAAGCAGTTCCAGTCCGTCCACCTGCACGAACCGCTTATCGGTGGCCGCCGGCACCAGCCGGAAGGCCGGCATGGCGAAGACCTCGTCGGCCGTGAGACCGCCCGGACCGTGGTTCATCATGACGATCACCTCCGGCGCGGCGCTGACGATGGCCTCCTCCGTCATCGGCTTGTAACCCTCGATGCCGGCGGCGACATTTTCCAGCCCCGCCAGCTTCAGCGCGCCATCGGCGGCGGTGCCGCTGCCGGCCACCATCGGCTGGCCGTTGCGCATGGACAGGATGAACAGCGCGCGGGCCGGCGTCTTCACAAGGGCCCGTGCGGCATCGAGACGGGCGAAATCAGCCTCGATCTGCTTCACCAGCACCTCGCCCTGTTGCTGCCGCCCCACCGCCTCGGCGATGAGGCGCACCCGCGCCGGGATCGCCTCCGGCGTCTTGGAAGCTTCGATCATCACCAGCGGCACGGCCGAGGAGCTCAGCACGTCGATGGCCGCCGGCGGACCGGCATCGCCATCGGCGATGACCACGCTCGGCCGCTCGGCCAGCACGCCCTCGGGCGAAAGCTGGCGCATGTAGCCGATATCGGCCTTGGTCTTCAGGGCTTCGGGTGGGTAGAGGCTGGTACTGTCCACCGCGACAATGCTGTCGCCAAGGCCCAGATCCCACAGGATCTCCGTCACCGTGCCGCCCACGGCAACGATGCGGCCGGTATCGGTGACCGAAACGGCGCGGCCGCGTCCGTCGGTCAGCGTTACCGCGCCGGCCGGCACCGGCAGCGCTGCCAGCAGGAGCGCCACCACAGCGCCCGCAAGCCCAGCGCCGCGAACGGCCCCGGCCTTTGCGCGGGCGCGGAACACCACCCGGCCCGAAGGCGCCCCCGGTGCCGCCATCGAGATCGCCGCTGTCGAGATCGCCGCCATGCCGCCAGCCTCCTGCCGGACCGGCCTCACCGAGACCAGCCGCGTCCGCACGCCGCCCGTCCGCAGGCGGCGGTCCATTATCCGTGAAACCTTACCTAGCGACAGCCCCGCAGCGATGCAACATATTTGCAAGTCATTAGCATTAGCGCAATTCTAACCTGCGTCGCGGGCCGCGCGGGCGGTGGAAACCGCAAGCCGCAATAAAGTCTCAATAGCCTCCTAGCCTGACCAAGAGGTCAGATTATGAAGATAGACTTTTTCACTCTTTGCTTCGCGCTTGCGTCAACAAACGTTCTGATTGCAGCGGTCTTTCTCGCATTTGCGAAAGGCAGCAAGGATGGTGCGTCTCAGAGATGGTGGGGCACAGGCTATTTGCTTGTTGCCACCGGAACGATATTGCTCGGCCTGCGGTCGTTCGTGCCAGACTTTGTTTCCATCGTTCTGGCCAACCTCCTCGTAATCGCAAGCTGGAGCTGCGCGCTGTGCGGCCTGCGGGCCTTCGACAGGCGACCGCTGATGTTCTGGCCGGGGCTTCTGGCCGCCGCTGTCTGGATTGCGCTGTGCTTCGACAGCCGCTTCATGGAAGCCTTCGGCAGCCGCGTCATGGTGATGTCCATCATCTCGGCCGGCTTCAGCCTGCTGTGGGCACGCATGCTGTGGCGCTATCACAGCGAGGGCCTGACCACGCGCGCCGCGCTGTTCTGGCTGGCGCTGGCCCATGCGGCAACCATGATGGTGCGGGCCGGCCTGTCGGCAGCCGGCTTCGTCGGTTCGTTCGAGTTCGTACTGAGTCTGACGGACTGGCCGAAGCTGCTGGAATTCGAAGGCGCCCTGATTTCCACCGTCATTGCCATGCTGTTGCTGATGATGACCCGCGAGCGCGCCGAGCACCGCGAGCGAACCATCGCCGCGCAGGACGAACTGACCGGCGTGTTCAACCGCCGCGCCTTCATGGCCGGCGGCCGCCGTCTGCTGGCGGATGCCAGCGACAGCGGCAGTCGGGTGGCGCTGATGGTTTTTGACCTCGACCACTTCAAGGACATCAACGACCGCTACGGCCACCCGGCCGGCGACGCCGTGATTCGCCGCTTTGCCGATATCGCGTCTGTCAGCCTGCGCCAGAGCGACGTGTTCGCCCGCATCGGCGGCGAGGAATTTGCCGCCATCATGACCGGGGTCTCGCCGGAGGAGGCACAGGCCATCGCCGAGCGCGTGCGGCAGGCCTTTGCCCGCAATAGTTCCGCCGCGCCGGAACCGGAGATGACCGTCAGCATCGGGCTGGCGTGGGCGGACGGCGCCGAAGCCGATCTCGGCGAACTGATGAAGGCGGCGGATGGCGCGCTCTACGCGGCCAAACGCGGCGGACGCAACCGCGTTGCCCTTGCGGGCATGGTGGACCGGCCGGTGGCAGCCGCCTAATATGGAGTCTTTCGAAGGGCACCCCCCTTGAGGAAGGCCATAACCGACGATGCAAGGCGCCGCCGAACCTACCTCCGCTTCCGGTCAGCTGCCCGCGCATGAACGGACGGATGCCGCACCGGAGACGATCCCGCAGCTGGCGGACCTGCTTTGCTTTGCGGTTTATTCAGCCGGCCACGCTTTCAACCGCGTGTACAAGCCCCTGCTGGACAGGCTGGGCCTGACCTACCCGCAATATCTGGTGATGGTCGCGCTGTGGGATGAAGACAACCAGCGCGTGAGCAGCATCGGCGAGCGGCTGTTTCTGGAATCGAGCACGCTGACGCCGCTGCTGAAGCGGCTGGAGGCCGCAGGTCTGGTAACCCGCAGCCGCGATGCCGCCGACGAGCGCGTGGTGCGGGTGCGCCTGACGGAGGCCGGGCGCGGCCTGCGCACGGCGGCGTCCGAAATACCCGCCTGCATTCTGGCCGCGAGCGGTCTGACCGCCCCCGATCTCCTGCGCCTGAAGGACGAGATAGCCCGGCTGCGCGAAACGCTGGAGCGCACCGCCCGCCCCGCCCCCTGAACGCCGGTCGCGGCTGCCGCAATTCCGTCGCCATGGCGCTCTAATGGCGCGCGCAGGGCAACGGGCCCGAGGCAGCAGAGACCCGCGAAACCCGGCCAAACGGGCCACCGCCGCCGTCCACGGCTATGCGCGGCAAGCGGGCCGGGGTTGCCGGGGGCTTGCGGAGCCTGGTTTCCGCCGTGTTCGGTCTGGACGCCGGCCGCAGAAGCGATATGGTCCGCTCGCCCGCAGACCTGCCCGGCGCTGGCTGCTTCCCCTGTGGAGCGCCCGCGAAGGTGCGGTCCGCCGCTGGCCAGAACTCATCGTTGAAGGACCGGGATCGTGCCCGAAAATAATTCTAACACGCCACATCTCTCCCTCGCCAAGGACAAAATCCGGGTGCTGCTCCTCGAGGGCATCAACGACAGCGCCCTCTCGCTGATGGCCGCCGAGGGTTATTCGAACGTCACGCGCCTGACCAAGGCGCTTGATGCCGATGCCCTGCGCGAGGCGATCAAGGGGGTGCACATTCTGGGCATCCGCTCGCGCACCCACGTCTCCGCCGAGATTCTGGAGGCCGCCGACCGCCTCATCGCGGTCGGGTGCTTCAGCGTCGGCACCAATCAGGTCGATCTGGAAGCCTGCAGCCAGCACGGCATTCCGGTGTTCAACGCCCCCTTTTCCAACACCCGCAGCGTCGCCGAGCTGGTGATCGGCGAGATCGTGATGCTGCTGCGCCGCGTCACCTCGCGCTCGGAGGGCGCCCACGAGGGCAAGTGGGACAAGTCGGCCACCTTCAGCCACGAAGTGCGCGGCAAGACGCTGGGCATCGTCGGCTACGGCAACATCGGCTCCCAGCTTTCCACCCTGGCGGAAGCCATGGGCCTGCGGGTGATCTTCTACGATCAGATCGACAAGCTGCGCCAGGGCAACGCCGAACCGACCGGCAGCCTCGAAGCCCTGCTGCAGCAGGCCGATATCGTGACGCTGCACGTGCCCGAGACTGCCGCCACCCACGGCATGATCGGCCGCAAGGAGATCGCGGCGATGAAGCCGGGCTCCTACCTCATCAACAACAGCCGCGGCACGGTGGTGGACATCGACGCCCTCGCCGAGGCGCTGCGCGAGGGCCGTCTCGGCGGCGCGGCGATCGACGTGTTCCCGGTGGAGCCGAAGGCCAACGGCGAACGGTTCGTCTCGCCGCTGCAGGGCATCCCGAACGTCATCCTGACGCCCCACATCGGCGGCTCGACGGAAGAAGCGCAGGAGCGCATCGGCTCCGAGGTTGCCCGCAAGCTGGTGGACTACAGCGATACCGGCTCCACCGTCGGCGCCGTCAACTTCCCGCAGGTGCAGCTTCCGACCCGCCCGCAGGGCACGCGCTTCATTCAGGTGCAGCGCAACCTGCCGGGCATGCTCGGCCGGCTTTATGACGTACTGGAACGCCACAACATCAACATCGCCGGGCAGTATTACGAGACCCGCGGCGATGTCGGCTATGTCGTGTTCGACGCCGATGCCTCGGCCGCCGACACGCACCGCGTTCTGGAAGAAATCCGCACACTGGAAGGCACCATCCGCGCCCGCCTGCTGTACGAATACAAAGGCTGACGGCGGACAAATCCGCGCGCTCTGCTGAACGTGAGATCAAAAGCCCGGGCAGG
>DAIPYB010000072.1:0-9638 GCA_036782955.1 Pseudoxanthobacter sp.
GGTGGACGGCACATGGCTTGAAACGGCGGACCTGACGCGCATGATCGGCGCGGTATGTGCCATGCCGTTCGAGGCGCGGGTCGAGAACCCCTGCATCGGCCGCGACCGCGCTGATCTGGTGATTGCGGGCTGTGCCATTCTGGAGGCCATCCGCAGGCGCTGGCCCTGCCGGCGGCTGAGGGTGGCCGACCGGGGCCTGCGCGAAGGTATTCTGACGGAACTGATGGCGGCCGACCGGGGCCACGGCCATGGCGGCGGCCGGCCCGGCCGCGGCCGGCGGGAGGCCGCGGACGGCGGTGAGGGAGCGCGCCGATGAGCGACAAGAACGGAAAGGGCACCGGTGGCGGCGCCCGCGCGCTGAAGGTGCGCGTCAAGACTGCCCGGCGGCGCACGACATCGTCCACGCGCTGGCTGCAGCGCCAGCTGAATGACCCCTATGTGCGCCGTGCCAAGGCGGAAGGCTATCGCTCGCGCGCAGCCTACAAGCTGATCGAGATGGACGACAAGCATCGCCTGCTGCGGCCGGGCATGCGCGTGGTCGATCTGGGTGCGGCGCCGGGCGGCTGGTCGCAGGTCTGCGTCGAGCGCACGGGCTCAGACGACGTTCACCCGCGCATCGTGGCAATCGACTATCTGGAAATGGACCAGCTGCCGGGCGTGATCGTTCTGCAGAAGAATTTTCTCGATGACGATGCGCCGGCCGTTCTCATCGAGGCGCTGGGCCATCGCAAGGCCGATCTGGTGCTCTCCGACATGGCTGCGCCGACCACTGGCCACAAGAAGACCGATCACCTGCGCATCATGCATCTTTGCGAGGTGGCGGCCGAATTCGCGCGCGATATTCTGGCTCCCGGCGGCGCGTTTCTGGCCAAGGTTTTCCGGGGCGGAACGGAGAACGAGCTTCTCACCAACCTGAAACGCGATTTCGCGCAGGTCATGCACGTCAAGCCGGCGGCCAGCCGGGCTGATTCCGTGGAACTTTACGTGCTCGCCAAGGGCTTCCGCGGCCGCGCCGAGCCGACCGAAGACGAAGTGCCGGAAGATGGCGGGGATGAAGACGCGGGCGGCTATCGTCCGTGACCTGACGGCGCGGATCAGGAGGCGGAAGGGGCGCTCTCTTCGCACAGCCATCACATTGCCATGGCAGAGGGGGAGGCCCCCGATGCCCACGGGCAAAGCATGGAAGCCTTCGCCCATGATCATCGCTGACAATACCTCCGATAAGGCCCCCGATGGGGAGCGTGGCGCGCTCAGTTGCTGGCCGGAGGCGGCGGCGCGGGACCTGCTGGCAATCGCGCAGGCCAACGCCCACAGCGGCGCCTTCGCGGTGTTCGACATGGACAACACCAGCTATCGCCACGACCTGACGGAGGCTTTGCTGCCCTTTCTGGAAATGAGGGGACTGCTGACGCGGGAGACCATGGACCCCTCGCTCCGGCTTATCCCGTTCCGGGACGAGGACGGGCAGCGTGAGAGCCTCTACAGCTATTATTGGCGGCTGAGCGAAATCGACGAGAAAGTCTATTATTCGTGGATCGCGCAGATCTTTTCAGGGCTGTCGCTGCGGGTGCTGAAGCAACAGGTCGATGACCTGATGGCATTAGACCGGCCGGTTCCCGCAATGCGTCACGACGGCACCGGATTCGTGGCCGTCGAGGTGCCGCCGCCACGCATCTTCCGCGGCATGGTGCAGCTTTATAACTGCCTGCATCGTCATGGAATTGCGGTCTATGTCATCACGGCCGCGCATGAGGAGATCGTGCGCATGGTCGCTGCCGATCCGAAATATGGCTACAACGTGCGCCCCGAGAATGTCATCGGTGTCACGACGCTTCTCCGGGACCCGGCGACCGGCGGCTTTACCACCGCGCGCAAGATGATTGCCGAGCAGTCGTACGACTGGGAAAGCACGCTGGATCATGTGCTGCATCCCTTTCTCTGGTCGCCTGCGACGTGGATGGAGGGGAAGCATGCTGCCATTCTCGGCTATATCGATCCGGTGCGAAAGGCCGTTCTGGTTGGCGGCGACACCCCGATCAGCGACGGCTACATGCTGCTGAACGGTGTCGATACCGAGCGGGGCGGCCGGTTGTGGATCAACCGCCGCGACGATTACATGGCCGAGTTGCGCCGCGACTGGATCAATGGTCCCGCGCATCGCCAGCGTGAGCTTGGACAGCCGGTAACAGCCGATCGCAACTGGATCGTGGTCGGCCCGGACGACATAGAGTGACGGGCCGTCCGTGACGTCTTTCAGCCTGCCTTGCGGCGGGTCATGTGCGCGCCGGCATCGCGTGGCAGGCGGGCGAAAATGAAGGGCGCGATCAGCGCCGAGGCGCCGACGACACTGAAGCCGACGAAGAAGTCGTGCGCCGCCAGCTCATGGCCGGGATTGCCCGCCCGCAGCATTTCCAGAACCAGCGCGCCGATTGCCACGCCGCATGAGAGCGAGACCTGCTGCGCCACGCTGGAAAGGCTGGTGGCGCGGCTCATGGAGGTTTCCGGCACATCCGCGTAGGCCACGACATTGATGCAGGTAAACTGCAGCGAGCGGAAGAAGCCCGATACCAGCAGGACGGCGACCATGACCCAGTGCGGCAGCCCCAGCGCGAAGGCGCCGGTGGCGAACACGAACCCCGCACTGAGCACGCCGTTGGTGACCAGAACCCGGCGAAAACCAAACCGGCGCACGATGCGACCGACCGTGAATTTCATCGTCAGCGCGCCGACGGTGGAAAGAAAGGTGAGGCTGCCGGATTCGAATGCCGTCATGCCCAGTCCGAGCTGCAGCATCAGGGGCAGCAGGAAGGGAATGGCGCCGATTGCGATGCGAAAGGCAAAGCCGCCGGTAACGCTGGCGCGGAAGGTGGGCAGCTTCAGCAGGCCGAGATCGAGGATTGGCCGCTCCACCCGCCGGAAGTGCAGCAGGTAGAGCCCCATCAGCAGCGCGCCGGCGACGATGAGCGCGGTGGCGACATCCGGCCTGACCTGTCCGTGGCCGACGACGGAAAAGCCGAACAGCAACCCCGAAAGCCCGAGACCGGACAGCACGAAGCCGGTCCAGTCGAACGGCGGGGCAACCTCCGAGCGCACCGGCGGCACGAACAGCAGCGCAAGGACGACGCCAATGATGCCGACCGGAACGTTGATCCAGAAAATCCAGCGCCAGTGCCAGTAGGTGGCGATGAAGCCGCCGAGCGGCGGACCGATCAGCGGGCCGATCAGCGCCGGCGTCGTCAGCCACGCCATCAGGTCCACGAGCTGGTGCCGGGGGGCGGAGCGCAGCACCACGAGGCGGCCGACCGGCGTCATCAGCGCGCCACCCGCCCCCTGCACCATGCGCGCCAGCACGAATCCCTCAAGGCTGGAGGACAGGCCGCACGCAATCGAGCCCGCCGTGAAGACGACGATGGCCGACGAGAACACCGCCCGCGCGCCGAAGCGGTCTGCCGCCCAGCCGCTGGCCGGAATGAACACCGCCAGACTGAGCAGGTAGGCGGTGAACGCCAGTTTCAGCGCAATCGGATCGGCGCCGATATCGCGGGCGATCACCGGCAGCGAGGTGGCGATCACCGACGAATCGATGTTCTCCATGAACAGCGCCGAGGCGACGATGACGGCAACGAGGCGGGGTGTGGGCTTGAACATCGGCAGCGCGGACATCGGCGGAAGGGTGCGGGCAGGGCAAGGCGGGCAGGGCAAGGCGGGCAGCGGCCGTTCTATCATGGGATTTGCGATGCAATAGCGGCGAAAACGGCTGCAGAAGGCGGGTGCCGGCAGCCGGAGCCCTGCGCTTTTCGCAGGGCGCGGCTGCGCGCACCGGCTGTCCCGCCGGCGAAAGCAGGCTTTGCAGGCGGCGGCGAGGCGTGTTAAAGACCGGCGCCATCTCAGAAGGTGCCGCTGCGCAGATCACCGGGTCCGACCAGAACGTCAGGCCCGGGCATTGGCATACTCAGAAATCCGTTCGTTCGGGGATGGCAATCATGGCTGAACTTATTCACACGCAGACCGGGCAGGAAGCGCTCACCTTCGATGACGTGCTGCTGCTGCCGGGTCCCTCGGACGTGATGCCCTCCGAGGTCGATATCCGCACGCGGCTGACCCGCGAGATCGACCTCAACCTGCCGCTTATTTCCGCGGCCATGGACACCGTCACCGAGGCGCGACTGGCCATTGCCATGGCGCAGGCTGGCGGCATCGGCGTGATCCACCGCAATCTGGAGGCCGACGAGCAGGCCGAGCAGGTGCGGCAGGTGAAGAAATTCGAATCCGGTATGGTGGTGAACCCGGTCGTGATCGGCCCGGATGCCACGCTCGCCGATGCCCTTGGGCTGATGAAGCAATATGGCATCTCGGGCATTCCGGTGGTGGAGAACGGCGGCAAGGGCGGCTTCCACACCGGCCGCCTCGTCGGCATCCTCACCAACCGCGACGTCCGCTTCGCCTCCAATCCCAACCAGCGCGTTTATGAGCTGATGACCCGTGAGAATCTCATCACGGTGCGCGACAGCGTCAGCCAGCTCGAAGCCAAGCGCCTGCTGCACAGCCACCGCATCGAGAAGCTGCTGGTCGTCGATGACGACTACAATTGCACCGGTCTGGTGACGGTAAAGGACATCGAGAAGGCGCACCTCAATCCCCATGCCTCCAAGGATGCGCAGGGTCGCCTGCGTGTTGCGGCGGCCACCAATGTCGGCCCCGCCGGCCTTGAGCGCGCCGAACGCCTGATCGACGCCGGCGTCGATCTGGTGGTGGTGGACACCGCCCATGGCCATTCGGCGCGCGTCCTGGAGATGGTGACGAAGGTCAAGTCGCTGTCCAACAGCGTTCAGGTTCTGGCCGGCAATGTCGCCACCGCCGATGGCACCCGCGCGCTGATCGACGCTGGCGCCGATGCGGTGAAGGTGGGTATCGGGCCGGGCTCGATCTGCACTACGCGCGTCGTGGCGGGCGTGGGCATGCCCCAGCTTACCGCCATCATGGAAGCTGCGCGGGTCGCCTCCGATCAGGGCATCCCGATCGTTGCCGACGGCGGCATCAAATATTCCGGCGATGTCGCCAAGGCGCTGGCCGGCGGCGCGGCCTGCGCCATGATCGGCTCGCTTCTGGCCGGCACCGAGGAAAGCCCCGGCGAGGTCTACCTGCATCAGGGCCGCAGCTTCAAATCTTATCGCGGCATGGGCTCCATCGGCGCCATGGCGCGCGGTTCGGCCGACCGTTATTTCCAGGCCGAGGTGCGCGATACCATGAAGCTGGTGCCGGAAGGCATCGAGGGGCAGGTGCCCTACAAGGGGCCGATCTCTGCGGTGTTGCACCAGCTGGCCGGCGGCCTGCGCGCGGCGATGGGCTATGTCGGTGCCCCGACGATCGGCGATCTGCAGGAGCGGGCCCGTTTCGTGCGCATTACCAATGCCGGCTATCGTGAGAGCCACACCCACGACGTGGCGATCGTGCGCGAAAGCCCGAACTATCCGTCCTCGCTCTGAAGCGGGGCTGCGCGGCGCCGCATCATCCGATGGCGGATTGCTTTCGGTGCCGCACTCCTGTTTCCTGCCTGAGGCCGAAGCAGCCGGTGAACCGGCTTTTCCGGCCTCAGGCTTTCCACAAAGCGGGCGAACCGCGCGGCGGTTTGCTCTGTCTTTCCGTCCCGCCCCGCTGAAGCATGAGTTTTGCTGCCCGATGACGGCTTCCCTTCCGACGGTCGCTCTCGCATGACACCGGCCGCCCGTCTTTCCGCCGCCATTGATGTCCTGACTGACGTCGACACCAACCGGCGTCCCGTGCAGGATGCGCTGAAGGCATGGGGCCTTGCCCATCGCTTCGCCGGCTCCGGCGACCGGGTGGCCATTGGCAATCTGGTGTTCGACACCTTGCGCCGCCGCGCCTCCCTGGCGTGGCGCATGGGCTCCGACAGTCCACGTGCCGTGGCGCTGGCGGCCTTCCATGTCGTCTGGGGCCACTCTCTGGAAGATATCGACCGCCGCTTCGCGCTGGAGGCCCATGCGCCCGCGCCGCTGACGGATGCCGAACGCGCCGCGCTGGCGGCCGACAATCTGTCCGATGCGCCGGACTGGGTGCAGGCGGACGTGCAGGAATGGCTGTTGCCGTCGCTGCAGCGCGCCTTCGGGCCGCGCGTGGTGGCGGAGGGGCAGGCGCTGGCCGCGCGGGCCCCGGTGGATCTGCGGGTCAATACGCTGAAATCCGACCGCGACAAGGCGCTGGATTCGTTGGCCGATCTTGATGCCGTAGCCGGTCGGCTGTCGCCGCTGGCGGTGCGCGTGCCGGTGGGCGAGGGGCCGGCGAAGCCGCCGCATGTGCAGAGCGAACTTGCCTTCTCTCGCGGATGGTTCGAAGTGCAGGATGAAGGTTCGCAGATCGCGGCCCTTCTGGCCGGCGTTCGGCCGGGACAGCAGGTGCTGGATCTGTGTGCCGGTGCCGGCGGCAAGACGCTGGCGCTGGCGGCCGTGATGGACAATCGCGGCCAGCTCTATGCCTACGATTCCGACAAGCGCCGCTTTGGCGATATTCTGGAGCGCATCAACCGCTCCGGCGCGCACAACATTCAGGTGCGCCAGCCGGCCCGCAGCGATGTTCTGGCCGATCTTGAAGAGCGGATGGATGTCGTTTTCGTCGATGCGCCCTGCACCGGCACCGGCACATGGCGCCGCCGGCCGGATGCGAAATGGCGCGTCGGGCCGAATGCGCTCGCCCTGCGGATGCGCCAGCAGGACGAGGTGCTGGAAGCCTCCGTGCGCTTCGTGCGGCCGGGTGGCCGGCTGGTTTATGTCACCTGCTCGGTTCTGCCGGAGGAAAACGAGGACCGCGTCGCGGCGTTCCTGAAAGCGCATCCGGATTTCCGCCTCGTCGATCCGGCGGGGGCGTGGGTCTCCGGCCTCGGGGCAGCGATGCCGCCGGAAGTCGCCGCGGACATGCCGGGACTTGGCCGGGTCGTGCGGCTGACACCGGCCGTTTCCGGCACCGATGGCTTCTTCGTTGCGCTCATGGAGCGCTCCGGTCCGGGTCGCCGGCCGGGGAAAGCGGCCTGAATGCGTCCGTGGTTGCGCCTTTCCAACCTGCTGCTGCTGATCCTCGCCATCGTTCTCGGTGTTGGACTCTATTTCGTCATTTACCTGCTTCTGGCGACTTCGCCCTATGAGGCGGTGGGCATGGCGATCAATCAGCGCCTGCCGAAGCCGGTTCGCGAGGTGACCTGCGGCATCTTGAGCAAGCGCCACCCGGGTACTTGGCCGATTGCCGGCTGCGAGCGTATGTGGGGCTCCATGCCGCCCGCGCCGGAAGCGCCTCTGCCCGGCGTCGGCGCCCCGGCGCCGGTATCCGGTAACTGAACGGGACTCCGTCTCTCAAGGGGACGGAACACAGAACATCTGCCGCGCGGCATTGGCCCGGTTGGGGCGGAATGCGGCCGCGGCTCAGGACAGAAGCGGAAGGACAAGCGCCATGGCGGCACGCGAACGGGTGCTCATCATCGATTTCGGCAGCCAGGTCACCCAGCTTATCGCCCGCCGGGTGCGGGAAAGCGGTGTCTATTCCGAGATCGTTCCGTTCCAGAGCGCCGAGGCGGCGCTTGAACGCGTCAATCCGCAGGCCATCATTCTTTCCGGCGGCCCTGCCTCCGTGCCCGATGGCGACAGCCCCCGCGCGCCGCAGGGCGTGTTTGAGCGCGGCGTGCCGGTGCTGGGCATCTGCTATGGCCAGATGACCATGGCGGCCCAGCTCGGCGGCAAGGTGGAAAGCGGTCACCACCGCGAGTTCGGCCGCGCCGAAGTGACTGTCAAGAAGCCTTCCGCGCTGTTCGATGGCGTCTGGAACCCCGGCGACGAGCATGTGGTGTGGATGAGCCACGGCGATCGCATTACCGAGCTGCCGCCCGGCTTCGAGATCAAGGGCGCCTCGCCCAACGCGCCCTGCGCCGTGATCGAAGACGAAAAGCGCCGTTTCTTCGGCCTGATGTTCCATCCCGAAGTGGTGCATACGCCCGATGGCGCGAAGCTGATCGCCAACTTCATCCACAAGATCGCCGGCCTCGGCGGCGAGTGGACGATGAAGGCCTTCCGGGAAGAGATGATTGCCAAGATCCGCGCCCAGGTTGGCAAGGAAAAGGTCATCTGCGGGCTTTCGGGCGGCGTCGATTCCGCTGTGGCGGCAGTGCTGATCCATGAAGCTATCGGCGACCAGCTGACCTGCATTTTCGTCGATCATGGCCTGATGCGTAAAGGTGAGGCCGAACAGGTGGTGGGCCTGTTCCGCGGTACCTTCAACATTCCGCTGGTGCATGTTGATGCCTCCGCGCGCTTCCTTGGCGCGCTGGCCGGCGTCAGCGATCCGGAAGTGAAGCGCAAGACCATCGGCCGTCTTTTCATCGAGGTGTTCGATGAGGAGGCCCGCGCCGTGGGCGATGCGGCTTTTCTTGCGCAGGGCACGCTTTATCCCGACGTGATCGAGAGCGTTTCGTTTTCCGGCGGACCTTCGGTGACCATCAAGTCACATCACAATGTCGGCGGCCTGCCGGAAGACATGAAGTTCAAGCTGGTGGAACCGCTGCGCGAGCTTTTCAAGGACGAGGTTCGCCTCCTCGGCCGCGAACTGGGCCTGCCGGAGACTTTCGTCGGTCGCCATCCCTTCCCGGGTCCTGGTCTCGCCATCCGCTGCCCCGGTACGATTACCTCCGAAAAGCTGGATATCCTGCGCGAGGCAGACGCCATCTATCTCGACGAAATCCGCAAGGCCGGGCTCTACGACACAATCTGGCAAGCTTTCGCGGTGTTGCTTCCGGTGCAGACTGTGGGCGTCATGGGCGACGGCCGCACCTACGAGAGCGTCTGCGCCCTGCGTGCCGTGACGTCAGTGGACGGCATGACAGCCGATTTCTATCCCTTCGACATGGCCTTCCTCGGCAAAGCCGCCAACCGCATCATCAACGAAGTCCGCGGCATCAACCGCGTCGTCTACGACGTGACGTCGAAGCCGCCGGGAACGATTGAGTGGGAATGATTCAGGCCTATCCGAACGCCGTCGATTTTACGATATAACCCTCCATAACGCACTGAAATAGCTAAATAAAATGTTCGACATCTATCGCCGTCTATCGCAGGGCAAGCCTCGGGATTGACGGTATGGCTGACGGTATGGCGGCTCTTGTTTCACCGTCAGATTGCATATACCGTCACGGCTTAGAGAGCTTGTGACGGTATTTTTTTCGGCATTACTCCTTTGAGATTAAAAGGAAATTTGTCGTTCAGGGAGGCTGGTTTTGGCCTGACGGTATAATTGGTGGCTCTCTAGCGTTTTTTGAACGATTTCGGAGGGTCCAATGCTGACTGACGCTGCCATCAAGGCACTGAAACCAAAAGACAAATTATACAAGGTCGCCGACCGTGACGGTATGTACGTCGCGGTCCAGCCCTCGGGGGCGATCGTGTTCCGCTACGACTACCGCATGAACGGTCGCCGCGAGACATTGACGCTCGGCCGGTACGGCTCGGCCGACATGTCTCTGGCGCGTGCGCGGGAGAAGCTCATCGACGCGCAGCGCGCCATTCTCGAAGGGCGGTCGCCTGCGCAAGAGAAGCAGCGCGAGAAGCGCCGCATCAAGGAAGCAAAGAGCTTCGGCGAGTTTG
>DAIPYB010000073.1:0-9635 GCA_036782955.1 Pseudoxanthobacter sp.
GCAAGGAGGAACTGCTCGTTCCCTCCGACCAGCTCAAGAAGACCTACGTGCTGCGGCGCATCCTCAATCCGATGGGCACCGTGGATGCCGTCGAGTTCCTGCTCGACAAGCTGCGCCAGACCAAGACCAATCAGGACTTCTTCGATTCGATGAACACCTGATTTCGGGACATCCGAACATCCGATCCGGCCTCCAGTCGGAGGCGGACGGTGTCAGACATGAAAGCCCCGGCCGGGCAACCCGGCCGGGGCTTTTGTCATTTTCCGGCGGTGCGGCAACCGGATCGCCGGAAATACACGCATAGCGCGATTTACTGATATTTTACCCTGATTTGGCGAGGCGCTCAGAAGCCCGCCAGCGGCCGTTTTGAATCTGGTCGGGAGGATTTCCTTCAGACAAGGCTTCGGCCGCTGGCAGGCCTCTGAGGCGCTTTCGTGGGCTGTGAGTCAGGATGTCGCGCCGAAGTGGTCTCAGTCGCCGTCCTGAAAGCCGATCCGGCCCTCGCGGGCATCGAAGGCGATGGCGTAGTGCTGGAAGAACGGCTGGCCGGCGACAGAGGTAGGCGCGCGCGGCACCACGACCAGATCCTGATCGCGCAGGTCGCCGTTGGCTTCGAGATCGAGGCTGATGATCGACCCGATCTGCATCTGCACCGTGTTGCCCGGGGCGACGTTGCCGGCCGGATCGGTGAAATATTGCGGATCGTAGCCGGGCAGGGCGAAGGCGATACCCATCGCACCGCTGGAGAACAGCACCGGCTGGCAGGCCGGGCCCATCGTATCCAGCCGGTAGCACGCCTCCAGACCGCCCGTGGCCCATGTGCGATAGCCGCCAGCGGTGCTCTGGCTCCCGGGCGGGATCGACTGGAAATCGAATTCGCCGGCATTGCCGCGCGTCAGCCCCACGGCCACGAACGGGTTGGTGCTATCCGTGACATCGATCACATAGCCTGACGAAAGGTTGCCGGGGAGCGCCTGGAACGGGTTCGGCAGTTCGTCCTGCCCGCGATAATCGGCCCCGAAATAGCCGACCGTGCCGACGGGAATGCCCGAGCAACTTGCCGAAAAGGCGCCGCAGCTGACCTTGGTGATGACCTCGATGGGCACTTCCTGCTGCGTCGTCGCCGGCCCGCTGCCGCCCGGAAAGCCGATGACGGCATAGGCCAGATAGCCCTCTACCACTTGCCGTCCGGATACTGGCCGGTTATGCGGCGGTCGGTCTTGCGCACGTTCGGGCCGATCATGGCCTCCTGGACGCGCAGCCCGCTCGATCCGGTATCGAAGGCCAGCGGCGCCGGATTGCCGCCGCCCACCGTGACTGTGATGATATTGGCAATGGAGGCACCGGAATCCTGTGCCAGCGGAAGGGTGACGCTGGTCTCGTCCTGCGCATATGCGGGCGTGGCAAGGCCTGTGGCGAGACCGGCGAGCACGCCGGGAACGAGCATGGCCCGCCGGCGGGGCGACGACCGGAGGTCGGTCGGTGCGGCACGATTCATGATGTTTCATCCCCTTAATGACTGAAGCCGGCATGCACCGCCGATCGCCGGCTCATGTCCGCCTTTTCCTGCCCGGCAGCAAGAAGACCACATTCCGGCGTGGGAACAAGGGCTGAAACGACGCCTCTCAATGTCCTGCGGCGAGAAGGCCGATAAGGGTGTCGATGTCGGTCACCGGCAGGGAACAGGCGTCCTCGCGGCATACATAGACCGTTTCCCGCCCATCGATGGCCTGCTTGCCATGAGCGGGATGCCCTTCGGCGAGATAGTTGCCGGCCGCGATGGCAACGGTGCGGCCGGGACGGGGATGGCTGAGAACATAGTTGGCGAGCGGGCCGGCCGGGGTGCCTGCCGGGCGCACCACCACGACCTGCGCGGCGTTCAGCCGGCTGTCGAGCGCGTTGAGCAGCCCGGCATGGGCAAAGAGATTTCCCACCATCTCGCCACTGAAGGCGGCGATGAGTTCATCGGCTAGGTCGCGATAATGACTGTTGCCGGTGGCGAGCCAGAGCTGGACGAGTGCTTCGGCCACCATCGCGTTGCCGCTGGGAACAGCCTCGTCCTGCCCGGAAGCGAGACGGGCGATCAGCGCCTCGCCATCGTCCGCGCTCAGCGCAAAGCGGCCGTCCGGCAGGCGATGGTGTCGTTCCAGGACGTCGGCCCACTGTCCGGCAATCTCCAGATAGCCGGCGGATCCGGTGGCCTCCGACAGCCGCACGGCGGCACGGATCAGAGCGGCATAATCGGTCGAAAGCCCGGGAAAGGTGCGTCGCCCGGCTCGGGCTGCATGGGCAAGGCGATGATCGCCGCCAGCGGCGGCAGGTACGGCGGCAAGTACGGCGGCAAGCACGGCATCCCACGCCTTCGTGGCGCGGGCGATCCAGTCCGGCCGCCCGAGCGCCATACCGGCCTCTGCAAGGGCGGCGATCGCAAGGCCATTCCAGTCGGCCAGTACCTTGTCGTCCCGGCCGGGACGGATGCGGGTTTCGCGCGCGGACAGGAGCCGTGCCCTGAGCGGGGCAAGGACCGCGTCCTCGTCGTCATCGGCAAGCCCGGCGTGAAGGCGGTTCGGAATGGAGCGGCCTTCGAAATTGCCGCCGGGCCGGATGTCGTAGGCATCGCAGAACATCTCGGCATCGGCGCCGAGGACGGCGCGGATCTGGTCCGGGGTCCACAGATAGAACAGTCCTTCCTCGCCTTCTGAATCCGCATCAAGGCTGGCAGCGAAAGCTCCCCCGGCGGTCGTCATTTCACGGTCGAGCCAGCCGGCGATATCCGCGATGGCGCGGCGAAAAGCCGGTTCTTCGTATTCGCACAGCGCCCAGACCAGAACGGACATGATCTGGGCGTTGTCGTAGAGCATCTTCTCGAAATGCGGCACCAGCCAGTGGGCATCCACGGCATAGCGCGCGAAGCCTCCGCCGATGTGATCGTGGATGCCGCCGCTGACGATCTGGTTCAGCGTGTTCAGCACATGGTCGCGGTGCCGGGCCTCGCCGGTGCGGCGGAAAGCCCGCCAGTGCAGTTCCAGAAGCGGTACTTGCGGAAATTTCGACGCGCTGCGCACGCCGCCGTTCTCCGGGTCGATGATGGAGAGAAGACGCTCCCCGGCCTCGTCCAGACGGGCACGGCTGAGGGTGGCCGGCGCGGCTCTTGACGGTGCCTGCAGCAGGGCGGCGAGGCTGGCGCTGTTGATGCGCACGGGTTCCGCATCCGCCTCGAAGGCCCGCGCCACGGCCTGCAGCACGTCTGCGAAGCCGGGACGGCCATAGCGCGCAATCGGGGGAAAATAGGTTCCGCCCCAGAACGGCGTGCCATCCGGCTTCAGAAACATCGTCAGCGGCCAGCCGCCCTGTTCGCCAAGGGCATGGAGCGCGGACATGTAGATCTGGTCGATTTCCGGTCGCTCCTCGCGGTCCACCTTGATGTTGACGAACAGCCGGTTCATCAGCGCAGCGATATCCGCATTCTCGAAGCTTTCGTGGGCCATCACATGGCACCAGTGGCAGGCGGCATAGCCGACGGAAAGCAGGATGGGCCGGTTGAGCGCTTTTGCTTCCGCCAGTGCTTCCGGACTCCATTCCCGCCAGTGTACCGGGTTGTCGGCGTGCTGGAGCAGATAGGGGCTGACGGCTCCGCCGAGCAGATTGCGGGCCGGCAGGCCGGTTCCGGGGACGGTTTCGGTCGGCAGGTCGGGCATTGCGCTTCTCCGGCGGCGCCGGGGGGTATCACTGGCGCTTCATCGCGGCCCGGCAATGGCCTAAAGCTGGCGCAGGCAGAAGGACGCGGCAACAGGAAGTTCGGCCATGGCTGAGAAAATCGCGGGCCGGCAGCAGGCCGGGCAAGAGAAGGTCGGGCAAGGGAAGGCTGGGCAAGAGAAGACCGAACGCGCACCGGTGGACGATACCATCGTCGCGCTTTCCAGCGGTGCGTTGCCGTCGGGCGTCGCGGTGGTTCGGCTGTCCGGTCCGCAGGCCGGTCCGGCACTCGCCGCCCTGAGCGGACGGGATTTACCGCCGCCGCGCCGCGCTGTGGTGCGCGGCCTTCGCCATCCGCAATCTGGCGGGCTTATCGACCGGGCACTCGTTCTCTGGCTACCGTGTCCCGGCACCGCGACCGGCGAGGATATGGCCGAACTGCATCTGCATGGCGGGCGCGCCGTGGTGGCGGCCGCGCTCGCCGCGCTGACGCAGGGTGCCGGCGCGCCGGCCCGGCTGGCCGAACCGGGAGAGTTCACCCGCCGGGCTTTTCTCAACGGACGGATGGATCTGGCGGCCGTTGAAGGCCTTGCCGATCTGTTGGCGGCGGAGACGGAGGCCCAGCGTGTTCAAGCGCTGGCGCAGGCTGGAGGCGCGCTTTCCGTCCGCATCTCCGGCTGGCGTGCCCGCCTGATTGAGGCACGTGCGCTGATCGAAGCGAGCCTCGATTTCTCCGACGAGGCGGACGTGGCCGAGGCAGCGGAAGCGGAGGGCATGGCGGTGGCCGATGGCCTGCGTGGCGATCTTCTGGCGGCGCTTGCCGATGCCGGTCGGGGAGAGCGCCTGCGCAGCGGTTTTCAGGTGGCGCTGATGGGGCCGCCGAATGCCGGCAAGTCCAGCCTGATGAATGCGCTTGCCGCCCGCGAGGTTGCCATTGTCACGGCGGAGGCGGGGACGACGCGGGATATCCTGGAAGTCCATCTCGATCTCGGCGGCTATCCGGTGACCATCGCCGATACAGCCGGACTGCGGGAGAGCGGCGGCGCTGTCGAAGTCGGGCTCGCCGAACAGGAAGGCATTCGCCGCGCGCTGGACAGGGGCCGGACGGCGGACCTGGTGCTGTGGCTCGATCCGGCGGACGGCGAGCCCTTGGAGCCACCGGAGGATATCGCTGGCGAAACCGTGCTGTGGCGCATCCGCACCAAGACCGATCTGATCCAGCTTTCTGGTCAGCAGACGGGCCTTTCCGTGCGCAGCGGGGAGGGGATTGCCACGCTCGTCTCGACTCTGGCCGAGGCCGCGGCGGAAAGCCTGAAAGGCGGCGAGGATGCCCTCGTCACCCGCGCTCGCCACCGCGCGGCACTTGAGGAAGCTGTGACGTGTCTGGACCGGGCACTCGGCCCGTCAGCTTTTCCGGAGCTCCGGGCGGAGGATCTGCGGCGTGCCGGCGATGCCCTCGGTCGCGTCGTGGGGGCCATCGGCGTGGAAACCGTGCTCGGAGCAATCTTCTCATCGTTCTGTATCGGTAAATGACCGGGCTATCTTAGGAAATCATTTACCATCCCGAATCGGTGCGGTGGACGGCAGCGGGGTGCGGACTCCGGTGTCGGCGCAGGTGGCTTGATTGTCGGACTCTGCGGGAGGAAACAGGGAGCCGGACAGGATGTCCGCGTGGCGCAGGCGGCGCGGCTGGCAGAGGGTGCGTTCCGGCTGGGAATGCGACCCTCCGACGGGTTGTGTGCTCCCCCGTATTTTACGGGGTCGAGCTCGCCCTGGTGTGCTGGTATCGCGTGAAACGGGCCCCGAGCGGTGGTGCGATGTTTCACGTGAAACACAGGCGCCCCACGAACCGGCAGCGGAAGGCAGCTGTTTCACGTGAAACAATCTGCTGCCTTTTGACGACCGGGGCCGGCTCGGATAAACAAGGAGGCCATGCAGGACATCGTTGTTGCGGAGGTCGCCGTGGAGCGGCAGTTCGACGTCATTGTCGTCGGGGGAGGTCATGCCGGCTGCGAAGCGGCAGCAGCGGCGGCGCGGGTCGGTGCGCGGGTCGCGCTCGTCACGCAGAGTGCCGCGACCATCGGCGTCATGTCGTGCAACCCGGCGATCGGCGGTCTCGGTAAAGGCCATCTCGTGCGCGAGATCGATGCGCTGGATGGCCTGATGGGTCGTGTCGCCGACAAGGGCGGCATCCAGTTTCGCATCCTTAACCGTCGCAAGGGCCCCGCCGTCCAGGGGCCGCGGGCGCAGGCCGACCGCAAGCTCTATCGCGCCGCGATGCAGGAGGCGATTGCCGCCGTCGACGGTCTTTTCGTGGTGGAAGGCGAGGCCGTCGATCTCGATGTGCGCGACGGCCGCCTGCAAGCCGTCATACTCTCTGATGGTCGCCGCCTGTCGGCCGGGGCTGCTGTTCTGACGACGGGAACCTTTCTGGATGGCCTGATTCACATCGGCGACCGCCGGATGGCCGCCGGCCGTATGGGCGAGCCGCCGGCTGTCGGTCTGGGTGCCGCGCTGGGGCGGATCGGGCTTCGCCTCGGGCGTCTCAAGACGGGTACGCCGCCGCGTCTCGATGGTCGTACCATTGACACCGCCGGTCTCGATGCCCAGCCGGGCGATAACCCGCCGGTTCCGTTTTCCGCCCTGACGGCAGAGATCACGACGCCGCAGGTGGTATGCCACGTAACGCGCACTACGCCGGAAACACACACCGTGATCCGCGCCAACCTGCATCGCTCGGCGATGTATTCGGGCGGTATCGCGTCGCGCGGGCCGCGCTATTGCCCCTCCATCGAGGACAAGATCGTTCGTTTCGGCGACCGCGACGGCCATCAGATTTTTCTGGAGCCTGAAGGGCTGGACGACGACACCGTCTATCCGAACGGTATCTCCACCTCGCTGCCGGAAGATGCCCAGCATGCGCTGCTGAAGACGATACCGGGGCTGGAGCACGTCCGGGTGCTGCGGCCCGGCTATGCCATCGAATATACCCACGTTGATCCGACCGAGCTGACCCCGGCACTGGAAACGAAGCTGTGCAACGGGCTCTTTCTGGCCGGCCAGATCAACGGCACGACGGGTTATGAGGAAGCCGCCGCCCAGGGGCTGCTGGCCGGTCTCAATGCGGCCCGTGTCGCAGGCGGTTGCGAACCGGTGGTGATCGGACGCGAAGAAGCCTATCTCGGTGTCATGGTCGACGATCTCGTGACGCGGGGTATTTCCGAGCCCTATCGCATGTTCACCTCGCGCGCCGAGTTCCGGCTGAAGCTCAGGGCGGACAATGCCGACGAGCGGCTGACGGAGCGCGGTCTTGCGCTGGGTCTTGTCGGGCGTCGGCGCGAGGCTGCCTTCGCCGCCCGGCAGGCGGCGCTTCACGCCGCGCGCGAGCGGCTCCATGCCGTCAGCCTGACGCCGCAGCAGGCGGCGCAGCATGGCTTGCAGCTTAACCGCGACGGCGTGCGCCGTTCGGCGTTCGACCTGCTCAGCTACCCGGATATTGATCTTGCCCGCCTTGCCGCGATCTGGCCCGATCTGGGCGATCTGCCGCCGGCCGTGGCGGAGACGGTGGAAACCGACGCGCGCTATTCGGTCTATCTCGACCGGCAGGCTGCCGACGTCGCGGCGCTGAAGCGCGACGCGGCCGTGGTGCTGCCGGACGATCTGGACTATGGCGCCATAACCGGCCTTTCCAACGAGGTGCGCCAGCGCCTGACGGCGGTGCGGCCGCAGACGCTGGCTCAGGCCGGGCGGGTGGAAGGTATTACGCCGGCAGCGCTGACATTGCTTCTGGCGCATCTGCGGCGCCGCAGCGAGGGAACCCGCGATGCCGCGTGAAGCCGGATCCGTCGCAGCAAGTCTGCCGAAAGGGGAGGGGCCTGAAGCCTTTGCCGCCAGTCGCGCCGTTTCGCCCGCCGTTCTCGAGCGGCTGGCGAAATATGTCGCCCTGCTGCGGACATGGCAGAAGGCTAAGAACCTCGTCGGCCCTTCGACGCTGGATCATGTCTGGACCCGCCACATCGCCGACAGCGCCGCGGTACTGGATGCAGCGCCGTGGGCGAAGCGCTGGGCCGATCTCGGCTCGGGCGCAGGCTTTCCCGGCATCGTCGTCGCCATCCTGCTTTCGGAGACGCCGGGCGCGCATGTCCACCTCGTCGAATCGAACGGTCGCAAGGCCGCTTTCCTGAAGGCGGCGATCCGCGAGACCGGCGCCCCGGCCTCCGTTTCGGCCGATCGCATCGAGGCCGTGCTGGCCGATCCGGCGCGGGTCGCCCCGGCCGGGCCGGTCGAAGCGGTCTCCGCCCGGGCTCTGGCGCCGCTCGATAAGCTTCTGGGCCTCGCCGAACCGCTTCTTGCCGCCGGGGCTGTGGGTGTTTTTCATAAAGGGCGGGATCTTGACCGCGAAGTGTGCGAAGCTCGCGCTCTGTGGAGTTTCGATCTGGTAGAACATCGAAGCATATCCGGCAGCGACAGCCGGATCGCCCTTGTTCGCAGTCTCGCGCCGCGGCGCCCGGGAGTGCCTGAACCATGACATCAACGTCTGTTGACGCTTTTTCCGCCTCGTCCGCCGAAGGCGGCGCGGGGCTGTCTTCCGTCGTGCGGCCGGAGCCTCGCATTCTGGTGATTGCCAACCAGAAGGGCGGGGTCGGCAAGACGACGACGGCCATCAATCTCGGCACGGCGCTCGCCGCTATCGGCGAAAGCGTGCTGATCGTCGATCTCGATCCGCAGGGCAACGCTTCCACCGGTCTCGGCGTGGAACGCAAGGACCGGCGGGTTTCGACCTATGACGTGCTGATCGGCGAGGCCCCCCTCAGCGAGGCCATCATCGAAACGGCTATTCCCCGGCTGCATCTGGCGGCGTCCACGCTGGATCTGCTGGGGCTGGAGCTGGAAATCGCCAACGAGCGCGATCGCACATTCCGTCTGCGCAATGCCATCGCCGCCCATGTGGCGCAGGCGACTGGCAAATTTGCCTATACTTATGTGCTGGTGGATTGCCCGCCGTCCCTGAACCTGCTCACCATCAACGCGATGAGCGCCGGGCATGGTGTTCTGGTGCCTCTGCAGTGCGAGTTCTTCGCGCTGGAGGGCCTGAGCCAGCTTCTGCAGACGGTGGAACAGGTGAAGCTGGCCCTGAACGGCGGGCTGTCCATTCACGGCATCGTGCTGACGATGTTCGACGCGCGCAACAACCTCGCCAATCAGGTGGTGGCGGATGTGCGCGAGACGATGGGAGAGGCGGTCTACGAGACCGTCATTCCGCGTAACGTGCGCCTCAGCGAGGCGCCGTCCCATGGCAAGCCGGCGCTGCTCTACGATATCCGCTGCTCCGGCAGTCAGGCTTATCTGCGCCTCGCCTCGGAAATCATCCAGCGTGAAAAACGCTATCGTCAGGCCGCCTGAGGGCGGCGGGCGCGCGAGACCGGAAGGATCGGGACATCATGAGTGAGGAGCAGGGGCGCAAGCGCCTCGGCCGCGGTCTGGCCGCGCTGATGGGCGATGTCTCGACGGACGCCGGTTTCAACCGCGATGCCGACCGCGACCGGGGACGTGGCCTGCGGCGGGTGCCCACCGCGTTCCTGCGCCCCAATCCGCGCAATCCCCGCCGAACCTTCGCGGAGGCGGATCTTGAGGATCTGTCGAATTCGATCCGCGAGCGCGGCATCTTCCAGCCGATCCTCGTGCGGGTCATTGCCGGCGAGACAGATCATTATGAGATTATTGCCGGCGAGCGACGCTGGCGCGCGGCACAGCGCGCCGGCCTGCACGAGGTGCCGGTGCTGGTGCGCGAGGTCACGGACCGCGAGGCGCTGGAAATCGCCATCGTCGAGAACGTGCAGCGCGCCGATCTCAACCCTATGGAAGAGGCGGCCGGCTACGAGCAACTGATGACGGACTTCAGCTACACGCAGGCGGATCTGGCACAGGTCATCGGCAAA
>DAIPYB010000074.1:0-9607 GCA_036782955.1 Pseudoxanthobacter sp.
GCATGAACACCCGCCCGGCCCGGCCGCTGGCCGGCATCGTCGCCACGCTGGAAGATCTGATCGCCGCCCGTCCGGACGGCGCCACCGGTGGCTTTGCCCCCGGTGGGCGGGTGCGCACCCACCAGATCGGCACCTATCGCTCCGCCCACCACGGCCGCGGCATGGAGTTCGATGAGGCGCGCATCTACCAGCCGGGCGACGACATCCGCACCATCGACTGGCGCGTGACGGCGCGCACCGGAAAGGTGCACACCAAACTGTTTCAGGAAGAGCGCGAACGGCCGGTGCTGTTGCTGGCCGATATGCGCTCGCCGATGCATTTCGGCACGCGGGTTTGTTTCAAGTCGGTGCTGGCGGCGGAAGCCGCGGCGGTGCTGACGTGGGTGGCGCTGGCGGGCTCCGACCGCGTCGGCGGGGTGGCGCTGTCGCCGCTACGCGTGATGCAGCACCGCCCGCAGCGCAGCCGGGCCCGGATCCTTTCCTTCGTCCGCGACCTCGCCGCGGCCTCCGGCGACGGCATCGGCGAGGACGGCGCGCTGCTGCCGCTGCCGGCGCCCGAACCCACCCTCGCGGAGGGTCTCGCCCGCTTGCGCCTGATGGCACGGCCGGGGACGCTGGCCTTCGTCATCAGCGATTTTCACGACCTCGACGCACTGGCCGCCCGCGAACTGGCGCGGCTGGGTCAGACGGCGCATGTGACCAACATCCTCGTGCATGACCGGCTGGAAGCGGAACTGCCGGCCGCCGGCCGCTATCCGGTCAGCGATGGCGAGGCGGTGGCGATGATCGACGCCGACAGCCGCGGCGTGCGCAGTGCCCATGCCGCGCGCTTTGCCGCGCGGGAGGCGGCAATCGTGGATCTGTCGCGCCAGCGCGGCATGAACTTTCTGCCGCTGGAAACCGGCACGCGAGCCGGTGAACTGCTGCACCCCGAACGTCTCGCCCGTGCCCGCCCGGCCGGGCGGCGCAACGCGGGGAGTGAGGCGGCATGACGAGCCCCAACCCGACCAGCCCCCACCTGACCCTGACCCCGGCGACACCGCCAGCCGCTCAGGCTGCACCGGCCACCGGGCAGCCGCCGGTCGATCCGCTGGCGGCCCTGCGCGATATCCACCTGCCCGATGCGGTGCCGTTCTGGCCCCCGGCACCGGGCTGGTGGGCGCTGGCCGGCACCGTCGTGGTGCTGATCGCGCTCGGCGCGCTCTATGAATGGTATCGTCGCGGCACGCTGCGCTATCGCGTGGCGAAGGAATTTGCCGAGGTGGCCGCCGACGAAGCACGCTTCGGGCCCGGGCAGGCAGTGGCGGCGGAAGCCGCCGTCCTCATCCGCCGTGTCCTGATCGCGCGCGGGCGGGCCTCTGAAACCGTGACGCTGACCGGCGCCGGCTGGGAGAGTTTCCTCACCGCCGGCAAGGGGGCCATGCCGCCGGCCGTCGCCGCCCTCGTCGCCCGGGCGCCCTATGCGCCGCCCGGCGCACTGGACGGCGGGCCGCAACGCGCGGAGGTGGTGCGCGCGGTCACCCGATGGCTGCGGGGGAATACATGATCAGCTTTCAGTGGCCGTGGCTGTTCCTCGCCCTGCCGGTTCCCTTCCTCCTGCGGTTTCTGGCGAAGCCGGCCGAGCGCGGCCGGGGCGGCGCGCTGCGCGTGCCGTTCTTCGCTGCCTTCAGCACCGTGTCCCTTTCGGGTTCACGCTCGCGCCGCAGCGCCATCCTGCGTCTTGCGACCATGACCCTGATATGGGCGCTGATGGTGACGGCGGCAGCGCGGCCGGTGTTCCTCGGCCCCCCCGTGCCGATTCCGGTGGAAGGGCGCGACCTGATGATGGCCATCGACCTTTCCGGTTCGATGGGGCGGGAGGACTTCTCCGCCAACGGCAACCCCACCAACCGCCTCGCGGTGGTGAAGGCGGTGGCAGACGATTTCATCTCCCGCCGCGAAGGCGACCGCGTCGGCCTGATCCTGTTTTCGAGCCGGGCCTATTTGCAGACGCCGCTGACCTTCGACCGCGCCGTCGTGCGGGAACTGCTGGGTGAATCCTCCATTGGCCTCACCGGGCAGGAAACCGCCATTGGCGACGCCATCGGCCTTGCCGTGAAGCTGCTGAAGGATCGTCCCGCCAAGGAGCGCGTGCTCGTGCTGCTGACGGACGGCGCCAACAACTCCGGCGTGCTGCAGCCGCTGCAGGCGGCAGAGCTGGCCAAGCAGGAGCACGTGAAGATCTACACCATCGGCGTCGGTGCAGACCGCATGGCGGTGCAGACCGCGTTCGGGCAGCAGATCGTCAATCCATCGGAAGATCTGGACGAGAAAACGCTGGCGCAGATCGCCGACATGACCGGCGGGCGCTACTTCCGCGCCCGCGACGTGGAAGGGCTGGCGCAGATCTACCACGACATCGATGCCATGGAGCCGGTCGCCGGTGAGCCGCTTTACCTGCATCCGCAGGTGACGCTGTTTCAGTGGCCGCTCGGCGCAGCCCTTGTTCTCAGTTTCCTGATGGCGGCGGCATTGCTGTTGCCAGCCCGCGCGCCGCGCACCGGCGTTGCGGAGGAACCCGGCGGCGTGCCCGGCCGTGCCGCGAAGGAGGGGCAGCCCTCATGACACCCGACATCCTGACACCTGCCATGGACGAAGCGGCCGCCTTCCATTTCCTGCGGCCGTGGTGGCTGCTGGCAATCGTGCCGGCCCTGCTGCTGTGTATTCTGGCGGTGCGGCGCATCCGCTCCGGCGGCAGCGACTGGCGCCGGCTGGTGGACGCGCACCTGCTGCGCCATCTGGCCCTGCCGGGCGAAACACGCGGCCGGCGCTGGCCGCTGGCCGTTGCGCTGGCGGGCTGGGTTCTGGCGGCCGTCGCCATCGCGGGGCCGACATGGGAAAAGCTGCCGACACCGGCGCTCGACCGGCTGGACCCGACGGTGATCGTGCTCAGCCTGACCCAGTCGATGAACGCCACCGACCAGAGCCCGAACCGCCTGATGCGCGCCCGCCACAAGGCCGAGGACATTCTGGACCGCATGAAGGGCGGTCAGGTTGGGCTGATCATTTATGCCGACGCGCCGTTCGTGGCCGCGCCCCTGACCGAGGACACCCGCGTCATCAGCCAGATGATGCCGGAACTCGCCACCGATCTGATGCCCGTGCTGAACGACCGGCTGGATCTTGCCATCGGCCGCGCCGAAGAGCTGCTCAAGAGCGCCGGGGCGCTCAGCGGCCGGATCGTGGTGCTGACCGACAGCCTCGGCGACAAGCCGCAGGCCTCGCTTGACGCCGCGCGGACGGCTGCGGCGGCCGGCTACAGTGTCAACGTCATCGGCATCGGCTCGCCCGCCGGCGCGCCGATGGTGGCCTTCGACGGATCGCCGGTGAAGGACGAGAGCGGCAATGCCCGCATGACACGGATGGATCCGGAGCGCCTCTCCCAGCTTGCGCAGGCCGGGCGCGGCACCTTCACGCCCGTCACCGCCAGCGACCGCGATCTGGCCGCCGTGCTGCCCGCCGGGTCGGGCAGCCTCGCCAACCCGCTGAAGGACAGCGGACTGGAGGCGGACGACTGGCGCGACATGGGGCCGTGGGTGCTGCTGGTCGTTCTGGTGCTGGCGCCGCTGGCCTTTCGCCGCGGGTTCATCGCGGTCGTGGCGCTGGCAGGTTTTCTCGGCGCGGTGCAGGCCCCGGTGCCGGCCCGAGCCCAGACGGCGGACCCCACCGAAGCCCCTCAGGCCGCGGCACCCGCGCCGGCATCCTTCTGGCAAGATCTTTGGAAGCGGCCCGACCAGCAGGGCGCCGATGCCTTCGGCAAGGGCGATTATGCGACGGCGGCAGCCCGCTTCCAGAATCCCGCATGGGCCGCGAGCGCGGCCTACAAGGCCGGGGCCTATGACAAGGCGCTCGGCGGCTTTTCCGCCGGCCGCGATGCTGATTACAACACCGGCAACGCACTGGCGCGCGCCGGCCGGCTGGAGGACGCCGTGGCTGCCTATGACAAGGCCATCGCCCGCGACGGCACCGACGAGGATGCCCGCTTCAACCGCGAGCTTGTCCAAAGACTGATCGACCAGCAGAAGCAGCAGGATCAGCAGAACCAGAACGACAAGCAGGATCAGAAAGACAACAAGAAGAACGATCAGGGCGGGTCGGGCGGCGGCGGCGACGACCAGAACAAGCAGGACGGCGACAAGGACCAGAAAGACCCCAACCAGAAGGACAAGGGCAACTCTGGCAAGGATCAGTCCGACCAGAACAAGGATCAGGACCAGAAGGACAAATCCGGCCAGAGCGACAATCAGGACAAGCCGCAGGACAGCCAGAACGGCAGCGACAAGCAGGACAACGGCAAACCTGACCAGAAGGACCAGCAGGGCCAGAACCAGCCCCCTGAAGACCAGAAGCAGGGCGACCAGCAGGACAAGGGCGCGCAGGACCAGAAGAACGGCGGCAAGGACCAGCCGGATCAGGGCGACCAGCAGCCGGCAGACGAGAAACCCGGCGAGGACCAGCCCGGCAAGGACCAGTCGGCCACGGATCAGCAGGCCCAGCCTCCTCAGCCTCCCGGTGACAAGCCGCAGGAGGCAGGTCAGGGCAATGCGGGCCAGCAGGAAGCGGGGCAGGAGGAGGGCGGCGGTGCCCGGCCTCTCGGCCAGCAGAACGCCGCGCCGCCGCAGCCGCCCTCGGACCCGCAGCAGAATGCGCTTGCCAGCGGCCCGCGCAACAACGCCGCGGCCGGCCAGCAGCAGGAAGGCGGCAACGTCGCGACCATGACCGAGGAAGACCAGAACCGCGAACAGATGCTGCGCATGATCCCGGACGACCCGACCGGTCTTCTGCGCGCGCGCATCCGCGCCCATTATTCGCAACTCGGAGTGGCTCAGTGATGGTGACCCGACGCCCTGCCCGCTCCGCCGGTCGCCTTCGCCGGACCGCGTTCGCGCTTGCGATCGCCGGCGGGCTGTGCGCCGCCGCCGTGCCCGCCGTCGCCGCCGACCTCACCGCTCTGGTGGACCGCACCCGCATCGAACAGGGCGAAACGTTCAGCCTGATCCTGCGCACCGATGGTACTGCCACGGCCAGCGGCATGCCGGACCTGTCGGTACTGCAGAAAGACTTCAACATCCTCGACCGCCGCCAGCAAAGCCGCACCGTCATCACCAACGGCGCGATGCAGACGACCAACGACTGGGTCGTGACGCTGGTTGCCAAACGCGCCGGCAAGCTCACCATTCCGGCGCTGCGGATCGGCTCGCTGCGCTCCGACCCGCTGCAGATCACGGTCGTGAAGCCATCGCAGGCCAGCGAGAAGAAGGCCGTGCAGCCGCTTTATGTCGAGATGTCGGCCGGCAATACCAATGCCTTCGTGCAGAGCGATATTCCTATCACGGTGCGGGTGTTCGACAGCGTCGGCCTGCGCGGCGGCTCGCTGACAGACCCCACCGCAGAGGGGGCCACCTTTACCCCAACCGGCGAACAGCGCGGTTTTGCCAAGACCATCAACGGCCGCCGCTATCTGGTGATCGAACAGGATTATCTGATGCGCCCGCAGCGCAGCGGCACCATCGAGGTGGCACCCGTGGTGCTGAACGCACGGTTGCCGGCCACCGGCCGCAATCCGATGGTCTCGCAGGGCATGCAGGATTTCATGAGCGGCAGCGGCTTCGACCCGACCGTTCTCGACGGCCTGCTCGATGCCGCTCGTCCGGCACAGATCCGCTCCAATCCGCTCACCATCGAGGTGCGCGCCCGTCCGGCCGAGGCACAGGAAGGCTGGTTCCTGCCTGCCCGCAAGGTCACCATCGGCGACAGCTGGAAGCCGGATCTGAAGGAAGCGCGCGTAGGCGAGGCGCTGACCCGCACCATCCGCCTCGCCGCTCTCGGCGCCACCGAGAACCAGCTTCCGCCGCTGCCCATGACGTCCGTGGACGGCACTCGGCAATATGAGGAATCCAGCAAGACCCGGCAGGACCAGTTGCCGGACGGCAGCACCGCCGTTCTGGAAAAGACGATTTCCGTCGTCCCGACCCGGACCGGCACGATAACGCTGCCGGAGATCTCCGTGAAATGGTGGAACACGGCCACGAACCAGCAGGAAGTGGTGACGCTGCCCGCCGAGACCTTCACCGTGCTGCCGGGCGCCAATGGCGACACCGGCGAGGCCCCGCCCCAGCCGGCAGCCGCGACCGGCGACAGTGCCGCCGCCACTCCCACACCGGCGGAAACCGGACCGGCCGCCAGCGCGGACGGCCTGCTGCAGCGGCTGCAATCGGTGCCGCCGCTGGGACTTGCCGGCGGCCTCATCGCACTGGTCCTGCTGGGCGGGGGCCTGTTCGCCTTGCGAAAGCGGCGCAGCCGCCGCGCGGCTGGTGCCGGTGCGGGCGGCCTTTCGCCCATCGTGTCGGCACAGGACGCCGCCGGTGCCGCGCAGGCAGTGGAAACCGGCGCACGCGGAAACGATGCGGTAGCGACCCACCGCGCCTATGTCGTCTGGCTCCGCCACGCCGGCGATGCGCCGCGCACGCCCGCGCTGCGGGCCGAGGCCGATACGCTGACGCGGGCGCTCTACGGCCCCTCGCCGGCTGCATGGAATGGCCGGGCCTTTCTGGTCGCCTTCCGCGGCGAGATCGCGGCCCGGACGCCGAAGCGACCGCGGCGCGATGCACCGATCGGGCCGCTCTATCCACAATCGCATTGAGCAGTACAAAAAAGCGCGCGGAGTTTCCTCCGCGCGCCTTGCCTTGTTGCCTGCTGCCAGCCGGCTTCAGGCAGCCGGAGCAGAGCCTTCCGCCGCCGGAGGCGTATGATGGTCGGTGCCGGCCAGCGCCGCGCGCAGGCGGGTTTCCTGCTCGTCGCTGAACGACGTGCGCAGCACGGTGCCGCCAACGCCTTCCAGATCCTGCAGCACCTTGTCGGCGCTGAGCTTGCGGATCAGCACGAACAGCGCGGCGTTGCCAGGCTGCAGGCTTTCCGCCACTTCCTTCATGAACTTGTCGTTGATGCCGGCATCGGTCAGCGCACCGGAGAGCGCGCCCGAGGCAGCACCGACGGCGGCGCCCACCAGCGGCATCATGAAGATCAGCCCGATCAGCGCACCCCAGAACACGCCGGAAGCCGCGCCGATGGCCGTGGTGTTGATAAGCTGGTTGAGGCGAACGTGACCATCTTCGCGCTTGACGGCGATGACCGCATCGCCGAGCTCGATCAGGTATTCCTTCTGCATTTCAAGAAGACGCTGGCGAACGGATTCCGCCTTTTCTTCGGAGGGGAAGGCGATGACCACGAGGTCGGCCATGGATTTTGATCCTTGTCGTTGTTTTCGCGTCCGGCGGCGGGCCGCGCCCGTGCGCAGCGCCCGCCGTGCCCCGGCCCCGGCGACAAGCCGGACGCAACATT
The DNA here is from genome assembly GCA_036782955.1 of Pseudoxanthobacter sp. Classification (GTDB taxonomy): domain Bacteria; phylum Pseudomonadota; class Alphaproteobacteria; order Rhizobiales; family Segnochrobactraceae; genus Pseudoxanthobacter. The sequence continues at coordinate 7,381 of DAIPYB010000074.1, forward strand.
GCTAACCGGTCCGGCCGCAAAGGGAAATCGGCAAGATCAAATCGGCGATCAAATCCGGATCACCCGATCGAAGTCGCGCCGCTCAGGCGACGAAACGATAGCCGAGATAGCGGCGCGCTTCGATGACATCCTCGCCAAGGCTCTCGCGCAGCTTGCGCCGCAGCTTGCTGACATGCCCCTCCACCACCGTCTCGTCCACGCCCTCGTTACACAGGCCGTAGATGGCGTTGAAAAGCTGCGCCTTGGTGATGCAACGGCCGGCATTGCGCGCGAGATATTCCAGAATGTGGCGCTCACGCCGCGGTAGTTGCAGCGGCTGGCCATCGGCCTCCGGATCCTGCCCGTCGAAGTGGATTTTCAGCCGGCCATGAACCACCGCCGCCTGCACTTCGTTGACCCGGCGCCAGACCGCATTGGAACGCGCCATCAGCTCACGCACATGCACCGGCTTACGCACCACGTCGTCGATGCCGGCGGTGAACAGCGTCAGCGTGTCTTCCAGATTACGATCCTCACTGAGCGCGATGATCGGCGCGCGGCAATGGTTGCGGATCATCTCCGGCAGGGCGGGACGGCCCATGACTTCGCCAAGCAGAATGCCCTGAACGGCTCCAAGATCCTGATCAGATGTCGTTTCAAGCCAGCTTCTGAAGTCGGTATCATTGAAGCCGAGCGAGGCGACACCCTCCCGCGCGAAACCAGCCACGTAACCTTCCGCCACGGCCTTTCGCGTATCGACAACGATGTACATAAAGGCCTCCCTCATTGTTCTTGCTGTTTTCTTTTCCGGACCGGCCCGGAATCGGAACTGGCTATGGTCAATCGCCGGTTGTTGTTTTCTAGAAATTGAATTCATTCCGGGCAATCACAACCGGTTCTGAATTGGAGCCCATTCACTTCCAAGACGGAGTGATCGACCGGCAGGCAGGCTGCAGGTCAGCCCGGCGCAAGGCACGCTGCCGATCATCGGGCAACCGGAGATCGACAGAAGGAGCAGTTCCATGGCGGGCGGCCCCGACCGGATCATTGTGCGCGACGATGCCTGCGAAGCGGCATTTCTGGCCTGCGACGCACTGCTATCGGTCGCGATGCGTGATTTTCTGGCCGATCTGATGCTGATCGATGCCGCCCCGCTGGTGCACGATGTGCTGGAGGAGCGGCAGGCAAACCTGAACGACCTGCTGCAATCGGCGGGCGAGTTCGCGCCGATGTTCCTGAAGGTGGAATATGGCGGCCGGGCGGTCGTCACGCTGGAGTGGAGCGCGCCGCCGCAGGTGGAAATCGACTGCGAACTGGCGGGAACGGACTTCCGGCTCTACACCACCGTTCATCTGGGCCCCGGCGCCGCGCGCCTGCAATGCCGCGGCCTGCTGTGGCGCGGCAGCGGCGACACGCTGGAAGAACACATGGCCTCGCTGGAGGCCTCGCTCGCTGGTCTCTGAGGCAGACAATCCCTCAAGAGCAAAGCCCACGCCCTCAAAAGCAAAGCCCCCGCCGGCGGCCGGCGGGGGCGTGAGCGGATTTGCGATGATGGGCCTGTCAGGCGGCGGCAGTATCGGCGTTGTGGCCGCGGCGCTGCTCCGCCAGAACGTTGAAGGCCGACCGGAACGACGGATGGCGGGCGGTGAACTGGGCAAAATCGCGCGGCTCGAGCACCAGGAACTGGCAGAAATCGAGCGCCGTCACATCGGCCGTGCGGCGCGAACCGTCGAGAAGCGCCATCTCGCCGAAGAAACTGCCGGCCTCCAGCCGCACCGGACCGCCGGGTACGGACACCTCGACCGCACCCGCCGCCAGAAAATACACCCCGTCGGCACGGTCGCCCTTGCGGATGACGCGCTTGCCGGGGCTGGCCTGCCGCGGGCGGAACAGCAATTGCAGCTCTTCCTGATCGTGCTGCGAAAGCTGGGCCAGCACGGGGAAAGTGTCGATCAGGCCCTGCAGCCGGAGTTCGCGTGCCTTCTCGCGCTCCTCCACCCGTGCCTGATTTTCAGCCAGCCGCGTCTGCAAGGTCCGGTAGCGTGCGGCACCGAAGCCCGGCTCACCGTCCCGTTCGCTGGCCTTCTGCAGCCGCGCGCTGATGGCGAACGCGACCGGGTTGAGCACGATGGAAAGCAGCGCGCCGGCCAGCAGCAGGTCGCGCCCTTCTGTGGGCAGCAGGCCGAGCGAAATGCCCAGCGCCGCCAGAATGAACGAGAATTCGCCGATCTGGCCGAGACCGGCGGCA
>DAIPYB010000075.1:0-9592 GCA_036782955.1 Pseudoxanthobacter sp.
GCCTGAAATACCTGCACCGGAACGACGCCGATGCCGAGCACCGGCGTTCCCTGCAGGCGGATCGCCAGCGCATCGAGAAAACCGAACAGCAGGCATGCCCACATGACGCCGACCGGGCGCCAGTTGGCGAAGATCAGCGCGGCAAGGGCGATATAGCCTTTCCCGGCCGTCATGTCTTTCAGAAAGCCGGCCGACTGTCCGACTGCCAGATAAGTGCCTGCGAAACCACACAGAAGCCCGGCGCAGACAACGGCGCGATAGCGCGCCCAAGGCACAGAGATGCCGGCTGTGTCGACCGCGGCCGGGTTCTCGCCGACGGCCCGCAGGCGCAGGCCGAAGCGGGTGCGGAACAGCACCCACCATGTAGCCGGCACAGCCGCAAAAGCCACCCACGTCAGGATGTTGTTGCCCGAAATCAGCGTCTGGTAAATGGGCCCGATAAAGGGCATGGCGCCGATTTCGCCTGCTCCCGGCAGGTTGATGGGCATGAAGCGGGCGCCCGAATCAAGGGTCGGCGTACGCCCGCCTTGCCCGAACCACGCCTGCCCGAGCAGGGCCGTGAGGCCCGCCGCGAGGAAGTTGATGGCGACGCCCGACACGATCTGGTTGCCGCGATGGGTGATGCAGACGAAGCCGTGGATGAGGGCGAAGCCGACGGAGGCCAGAATGCCCGCCGCCAGCCCGGCCCACGGTGAGCCGGAGAGCGCGGCGATGCAGCCGGCGGCAAACGCGGCCACCAGCATCTTGCCGTCGAGCCCGATGTCGAACACGCCGGAGCGTTCCGAATAGAGCCCGGCGAGGCCGGCCAGAATCAGCGGCACCGAAAGGCGCACCGTGGAGGCCATGATCTGTACGAGGGAGGTGAAAAGCTCTTCCATTCCAGCCTCTCCCTTCAGGCTGCCCGCGGCCGGTGCCGGGCAAACAGCCGCGCCAGCGCCGGGCGGAACATATGTTCCAGCCCGCCTGCGAACAGAATGACGAGACCCTGAATGACCACGATCATGTCGCGCGTGATGCCGGGTATCTCAAAGGCGATCTCGGCGCCGCCCTGATAGAGAATGCCGAACAGGATTGAGGCCAGCACGATGCCGACGGGGTGCCCGCGTCCCATCAGCGCCACCGCGATGCCGACGAAGCCATAGCCGGACACGAAGCCGATGATGAGCCGGTTCGAGGCTCCCATGACCTCGTTGATGGCCATCAGGCCGGCCAGCGCGCCCGACAGCATCATGGCGATGAGGGTGATCTTCACCGGGGAGATGCCGGCATAGGCCGCCGCCGCGGGGCTCTGGCCGAAGGTGCGGATCTCGAAGCCGAGCCGGGTGCGCCAGATCAGCACCCACACGCCGATGACCGCCGCCACTGCCAGCAGCGTGGACAGGTTGAGCGGCGACTGGCCGAAATCGATGGCGCCGATCCAGTCGCGCGCCAGCGGCAACTGCGCGGCATCGCCGAACGAGCGGGTTTCCGGCTGCATCGAGCCGTAGGACAGCACATCCACCAGCAGATAGACCATCAGCGCCGAGGCGATGAAGTTGAACATGATGGTGGTGATGACGACGTGGCTGCCACGCTTGGCCTGCAGCCACGCGGGGATGAACGCCCACGCCGCGCCGAACGCGCCGGCGGCGATGACCGCCAGCGGCAGCAGCCCCCACCACGGCAGCACGGCGCCGAGCGGCAGGCAGACGAGCGCCACGCCAAGACCGCCGAGGGTTGCCTGACCTTCGCCGCCGATGTTGAACAGGCCGGCATGGAACGCCACGGCCACCGCCAGCCCGGTAAAGATGAAGCTGGTGGCATAGAACAACGTGAAGCCGAAGCCTTCGCCATAGCCCAGCGCGCCGTAGAGCAGGATCTCGACAGCCTGCAGCGGGTCCTCGCCGATGGCCAGAACCACGAGGCCGGAGACCAGAAAGGCCGCTGCGAGATTGAGCAGCGGCAGCAGGCCGTAATCGACCCAGCGGGGCAGTTGTCCGACCGGCGCGCTCATGGCCGCTCCTTGCTGGTAACGGGGCCGGGGGCGCGGCGGCGGAAGGTGGTGCGGGCAGGCATCGTGATCGCGGAGGCGGGGGTCATTCCGCAGCCTCCGCATCGGCGTTGACGCCGGCCATCAGCAGGCCCAGCTCCTGTTCGCTGGCTTCCGGCGTGCGCGTTCCGGTGATGCGCCCGCCGCACATGACGACGATGCGGTCCGACAGGGCACGGATCTCGTCCAGTTCCACCGAAACCAGCAGCACGCCCTTGCCGGCATCGCGCAGGCTGACGAGGCGCTTGTGGATGAATTCGATGGCGCCGATATCCACCCCGCGCGTCGGCTGGCCGACGATGAGCACGACGGGATCGTGTTCGATCTCGCGCGCCAGCACGATCTTCTGCTGGTTGCCGCCGGAGAAGTTGGCGGTCTTCAGCCGGCAGTCTGGCGGGCGGATGTCGTAGCGTTCGATGGCCGCGCGGGCATGGGCACGCACGCGGGCCGGATCGAGCAGGAAGCCGCGCCCGAGGGCCGGGTCGTTGTGATAGCCGAGGATGGCGTTCTCGCTCTCCTCGAAGGCGTTGACGAGGCCCATGCGGTGACGGTCTTCCGGCACGTGGCCGAGGCGCAGGCCGCGCAGCCGGGCAGGGTCCAGCCGGGTTGCCGCGTCCAGCTCACGGCCGTCGAGGCTGATCGATCCGCCGGCCGGGAGCAGGCCGCCGATGGCCTCCAGAAGCTCCGACTGGCCGTTGCCGGCCACCCCGGCGATGCCCACGATCTCGCCCGCGCGCACCGTCAGCGACACGTCGTCCACCCGCTTCACGCCGCGCTCGTCGGTGACGGTCAGGTTCTTCACCTCCAGCACCGGGCGGCCCGGCGTGGCGGGCTTCTTGTCCACCTTGAGCAGAACCCGGCGGCCGACCATCAGTTCCGCCAGTTCCTCCACCGTGGTGTCGGCGGTCTGCCGGGTCGCCACGATCTCGCCGCGGCGCATCACGGAAACGGCGTCGGTGGCCGCCATGATCTCGCGCAGCTTGTGGGTGATGAGGAGAATGGTTTTCCCCTCGTTCTTCAGCACATGGAGAATGCGGAACAGGTGGTCCGCCTCGGCCGGCGTCAGCACGCCGGTCGGCTCGTCGAGGATGAGGATATCGGCGCCGCGATAGAGCGCCTTGAGGATTTCGATGCGCTGCTGGATGCCGACGGCGAGTTCGCCAACCACCGCATCGGGATCGACGTTGAGACCGTAGTCGTCGGCAAGGCGCTTCAGCTCACGCCGGGCCCTGGCAATGCCCGTCTTCAGCAGCCCGCCGCCCTCCGCGCCGAGGATGACGTTCTCCAGCACCGTGAACGGATCGACCAGCATGAAGTGCTGGTGCACCATGCCGATGCCGGCGGCGATGGCCGCGCGCGAATCCGGGATGGCGGCTTCATGACCATTGATGAGGATGGTCCCGGCATCGGCCTGATAGAAGCCGTAGAGGATCGACATCAGGGTCGACTTGCCCGCCCCGTTCTCGCCGACGATCCCGTGGATGGTGCCGCGCTCGACGCGCAGGTGAATGTCGCGGTTGGCCTGCACCGCGCCGAAGCGCTTCTCGATGCCGATGAGTTCGATGGCCGGCGGCGTGCCGGTGCCGGCTGCATGGCCGTTTCCGGCCGGGGCTGCGCTGTCGGTCATAGCGGCATCCACCCGGCAAAGCTTGCGCCCGGCCCGGTCCCTTGCGGGCGGCGGCGCGGCGTTGAAAGGATCAGGGACCAGAAAAAGCGGTAGCGCGTGGGCGAGGTTGCCGCGCCGATGCCGATTTCGGTGATGCCCTTGCGCAGCAGGTTCTCGTTGTGGTGGGGCGAGTGCACCCAGCCCTGAAACGCCGCCTCCAGCGTGGTGTAGCCCGCGCCGATGTTCTCCGCCGAAACGCCCCAGTTGTAGCCGGCGCGCTCAAGGCGTTTCGGCAGCGTGTCGTCGGGCGTGAAGGCATGGCTCATGCGGCCGGCTTCCGCCATGGCGATCGCCTGCGCCTGCGCGGCGCGCATCAGCCGGTCGCTGAGGGTGACGGCGTTCAGGCCATGGCTGCGGCGATAGCCGGAAACCAGCGCCACGGCGCGCGCCGCATCCACCGCCAGCGGCGTGGCGGGATAAAGCGCGGCCGGACGGGAAACGCAGCCGGCCACGAGCCCGGCGCCGGCGAGCGCCAGAAAGCCGCGCCGGCTCGGCGCTGCAACGTCCCCGATCTTGCCGGACGTGAAAGCGGCCGCACGAGCGTGCGGCCGCGGATGTTGCAGGGTCATTATTTCACGGGGCAGTTCTGGTCGACCATGTAGTCATGCACGACGATCTTGCCCGAGATGATCTCCTCGCGCGCCTTGTCGGCCGAAGCCTTCATTTCCGGCGTGATAAGCTTGGCGTTGTACTCGTCCAGCGACCAGCCGACGCCGTCTTCCTTCAGCCCCAGAACTTCCACTTCGCCGCCCTTGAGGGTGCCGGCCTTGGCATCGCTGAAGATCTTGAAGACGGCGTTGTCGACGCGCTTCAGCATCGAAGTCAGCACATGGCCGGGGTGCAGGTAGTCCTGATTGGAATCGACGCCGATGCCCAGCTTGCCGGCATCCGCGGCGGCCTGCAGCACGCCGATGCCGGTGCCGCCGGCCGCGTGATAGACGACATCCGCGCCACGATCGAACTGCGACTTGGCCAGTTCGCCACCCTTCACCGGGTCGTTCCAGGCCTCGCCCGTGGTGCCGGTCATGTTCTGGAACACTTCGGCATCGGGCTTCGCGGCCTTCACGCCCTGCACATAGCCGCAGGCGAACTTGCGGATGAGGGGAATGTCCATGCCGCCGACGAAGCCCACCTTGCCGGTCTTGGAGGCTTCCGCTGCCAGCAAGCCGACGAGATAGGAGCCTTCTTCTTCCTTGAACACCACCGAGTGCACGTTCGGCAGGTCGACCGAGGCGTCGATCAGAGCGAACTGCAGGTCGGGAAATTCCTTGGCGACCTTCTCCATCGCCTGTGCCTGGCTGAAGGAAACGCCAATGATCGGCGAATAGCCGCGCCGGGCGAAATTGCGCAGGGCCTGTTCGCGCTGAGAATCGTTCTGCAGCTCGAAATCGCGATACGCGATGCCGCTTTCCTTCTTGAAGCGCTCCGCGCCGTTATAGGCGGATTCGTTGAACGACTTGTCGAACTTGCCGCCGAGGTCGAAGATGATCGCCGGCTTGAATTCCGGCGTACCGGCGGCAAGCGCGGCCACGGAGGTGGCGGCGAGCGTAACGAGGCCGGCACCGGCCATGGCAAGCCCGGTCAGCGCGCGCCGGGTCAGCCCCATCTTCTTCTTGACCATGATCCCTCCACCGGCGCGGGTGCGCGCCGCGGTTGCCAGAAAATGCTGTGCGGGCCGCCTTTTTTTGACCCGATGGCCAGAAGATTGGCATGGGCCTTTTCTCTTTGCATGCCTTTTCTTGCAGCATACACAGTCCTTCTTGCTTGCAGGCAATATGTTGCCTGCTGCCGGGCGACGTGCAGCGAGAACAGGGTTTCTGCCCGCCCGCTGACGGCCGGGAGGAAAGAGGACGGCATGGGTGCAATCGGATGTCTGGCGCCGCTGTTCCTGCTGATTGCAGGGGCGTTCGGCGGCCATTTTCTGGCCGGCGCGAAGGGCGGGCTGTGGGGCGGCGGGCTGGGTTTCGCCGCCGGAATCGTGCTGATGGTCGTGGTCTTCTGGCTGGCTGCCCGCCTGAAAAACCGCTGAATCCGGTGCCGGGCACCTTTCGGCGCCCGGGCACAGGCCTGCGCGCGTCGGCTCAGACGGTCGCCGGCAGCACCCGGTCCGGCGGGCGATGGCCATCGGCGAAGGCACGGATGTTGACGATCACCTTGTCGCCCATGTCGATGCGGCCCTCCAGCGTAGCGGAGCCCATGTGCGGCAGCAGCACCACCTTGCCGGCTCGCGCCAACCGCAGCAGGCGCGGATTGACCGCGGGCTCGGTCTCGTAGACGTCCAGCCCGGCGCCGGCAATGGCGCCGCTCTCGATCAGCGAGATCAGGGTTGCTTCATCCACGATGTCGCCGCGGGCGGTGTTGACGATGTAGCTGCCCGGTCGCATCAGCTTCAGCCGCCGGCCGGAAACCAGATGATAGGTTGCCGGCGTGCGCGGGCAGTGAACCGAGACCACGTCCATGCGCGCCAGCATCTGGTCCAGACTTGGCCACCAGGTTGCCTCGAGGGCGGTTTCCACGTCTTCGGCGAGGCGGCGGCGGTTGTGGTAGTGGATCGACATGCCGAACGCCTTCGCCCGGCGGGCGACCGCCTGGCCGATGCGCCCCATGCCGATGATGCCGAGCCGCTTGCCGGCGATGCGGCGGCCGAGCATCCACGTCGGCGACCACCCCGCCCATTCGCCCTGCGTCATGATTTCCACGCCCTCCACCAGCCGGCGCGGTACCGCCAGCATCAGGGCCATGGTCATGTCGGCGGTGTCCTCGGTCAGCACGCCCATGGTGTTGGTCACCGTGATGCCGCGCTGGGCTGCCGCCTGCACGTCGATGTGATCGACGCCGTTACCGAAATTCGCGATCAGCTTCAGCCGCTCGCCCGCCTGCGCCAGAACGGCGGCGTCGATGCGGTCGGTGATGGTAGGCACCAGAACGTCGGCCGTCTGGGCCGCCGCCACCAGTTCCGCCTGGCTCATCGGCCGGTCGGTCTCGTTGAGGCGGGCGTCGAACAGCTCGCACATCCGCGTCTCGGTGACGTCCGGCAGCTTGCGGGTGACGATAACGAGGGGCTTCTTTCTGATGGTCACTGTCCCGTCCCCTGTCGTGCCTCAAACGGCGCGTGCCGTTTATCGGCGATTGCCGGTGGATGGCCGCACTGCGCCGTGCGGTCGGATTCAGCGGATTTTAACCATCCTGCCGGCAAGTTTCTCCGGTGCGCCTCCGCGCTTGCGGCGCGGGGGCCGCGCCCTCCATGCGGCTTTGTCTAGCGGCGGGCGGACGTGAACACAATTGGCCGCGACAGCGCGGCCGGGCAGGGGACCCCCGCCCGGAAGACGTCGTGTGGAGCCGTGATGGCATTTTCAGCGGTGGTTGCAGGAGCAGGCCTCGGGCGGGGCGTGCCGGGGCGGCGGTGGCGCCGGGGCCTTGCCGGCCTCGTTGTCGCGCTGGGGCTGGCTGCGCCGGCCGGTGTCGCGCCGCTGCCGGCGCAGGCGGCCAGCGAAGGCACCGGCCTGCCGTTGCCGCGCTTCGTCTCGCTCAAGGCCCAGCGCGTCAACGTGCGCTCCGGCCCCTCCAACGACCACGCGGTGAAGTGGATTTTCGTGCGCTCCGGCCTGCCGGTGGAGGTGGTGCAGGAATTCGAGAACTGGCGCCGCATCCGCGATTCCGAAGGCGACGAGGGCTGGGTTTACTGGAGCCTGTTGTCCGGCAAGCGCACGGCGCTGGTGGCGCCGTGGGGCGGTGGCGAGCCGGTGCTGCTGCACCAGTCGCCCGACGACAAGAGCCGCATCACCGCCACCCTCGATCCGAAGGTCGTCGTCAGCGTCGACGAATGCGACGGCAAATGGTGCCGCGTGTTCGGCAAGGGCTTCAAGGGCTATGCCCCGCAGGGCGATCTCTGGGGCGTCTATCCCGACGAAACGGTGAAATAAGCCAAACAAAACGGGCGCCCGAAGGCGCCCGCAAAAGCCGTCTGCCCGCAAAGGGCTGTGGTGCGCCGGTGCTCAGGAGCGCTTCGGCCGCACCCGCACCACCACGTCCACGCGCACGATCTCCATGTCGGCCGGCGGCTGGGGAAGATCGTCGATGCGCAGCCCGTCGCCGGGAATGTCGATCACCGAATTCTCGTTCTCGAGGAAGAAGTGGTGGTGATCGGAGGTGTTGGTGTCGAAATAGGTCTTGGTTCCGTCCACCGCCACTTCGCGCAGCAGGCCGGCTTCGGTGAACTGATGCAGGGTGTTGTAGACGGTTGCCAGCGAAACCGGCACGCGGGCCGTCAGCGCTTCCTCGTGAAGCTGCTCGGCTGAAATGTGGCGGTTGCCCTTGGAATAGAGGATCTCGGCCAGCGCCAGACGCTGGCGGGTCGGGCGAAGGCCTGCCTCGCGCAGCATGGAGCGCACGTTGCCGGCGGCATGCATCATGGCGGCCTCGTGGTGGCCGACGCGATGGGGAGCATGATGACCATGCAGCTGCTGTTCCGTCATCACGACGGACGAAATCCGCGAGATCACCATTATGCCAGTCTCCTGCCTTCTTAATTGTCCGCCGGAGTTCAGCCTCCGGCGGCGCTGCGGACGAGGTCGGACCCGCGGTCCTGCGCGCATCCGGCCATCGGGTCGGCAGCCATAAGGGCCGCCCGAAGTGCGCGGGACCGGTACGCTGAAACGAACCCTATCAGCGGTGGAAAGAGATTGCAAGTCATTCCCATATTCACGACGAGCGGCGTATGCCTTCGCATGGCTGGCAAGCGCGGTATGGCACGGGCTTTCGGAGGCTGACGGGCTGTGTTAGGAAGGCCGCGTTCTGCCGTCTCCCCACCGGAGGCGCGGGCACCCGGACGCGTGTCTGTGTCCATCGTCTTGCCCGGTCCGTCGTCGCCTGCCCGGCTCATCGTTTGCCGGCACGTCGTGGTCCGCCAAGGCGAAGCAGGTTTGCCGCGGCAACAGCCGCAGGGCGAACCCGTTTGCGGGCATGCGGGCAGGGCACATATATCAAGAGGAAACGCCGGCCACCGGCCCCGCATCGCAGCGGGCGGGGAGGACGGCGCAACCGGCATGTTAACGACGACACGGCGTTCCGTCACGGACGACCGGTCGGGGTTCCGCCGGGCCAGCACGCTTACTGCGGAGACTGGCGCCCGAATCGCCGCCGGGGCTGCCCCGGCAGCCGGGCGTCGGAAGCCACGAGAGCGGCGGTTCCGGTCAGGAACGACATATTCAGGGATCCGGGAGCGGGATGGAACAGCGTCGCTCGAGCTACGGTTATGAAGATCTTCTCGCCTGCGGACGGGGAGAGCTTTTCGGTCCCGGCAATGCGCAGCTTCCTCTGCCGCCGATGCTGATGTTCGACCGCATCACCACCATCAGCGAAGATGGCGGTGAATTCGGCAAGGGTCAGATCCGCGCGGAACTCGACGTCAATCCCGATCTCTGGTTCTTCGCCTGCCACTTCAAGGGCGATCCGGTGATGCCGGGTTGCCTCGGGCTGGATGCGCTGTGGCAGATGCTGGGCTTCTTCCTCGGCTGGCTCGGCTCGCCGGGTCGCGGCCGGGCGCTTTCCAGCGGCGAGATCAAGTTCACCGGGCAGGTGCTGCCGTCGGTGAAGGTGGTCGAGTACGGCGTCGATCTGAAGCGCGTCATGCGTTCCAAGCTGGTGCTGGGCATCGCTGACGGCTGGGTGAAGGCCGATGGCGAGGTGATCTATCGCGCCAGCGACCTCAAGGTCGGCCTGTTCCGGGCCGAAGCAGCCTGAGGACTGGCAAGCGGGGCGCGGTCAGGCGCCGCGACCGCGGATCAGGAAAAATGCCGGCTTGCCGGCCCGGTGGTAGCGAAGGACGGAGGGCCCCATGAGACGGGTTGTCGTCACGGGCATGGGTATCGTGTCCTCGATCGGTAACGACGTGGCGG
>DAIPYB010000076.1:0-9578 GCA_036782955.1 Pseudoxanthobacter sp.
AAAGCTGATCGTACCGTGAAGTCGCAGGGCCTCCTTCATTTCCAGAAGGTTTTGCCCGATGGCCTTGTAATGCGCCTCGACAGTATCAGTTACGCGCCGCTCCGCATCTTCGGCTTGCTTCGCCTCAGCAAGGGCTTGTTCGATCCTCTCGGATTCAGCCTGCCAGTCCGCAGCAAGTTTTTCAGTGGGGATCATGTCGTCGGGGTTGGTCATTGGGGTCTCCTTTTTTCCGTCGCCACCTCGGCTCCGGCAATCTCAGAATGGGGCAGAAGGGACCGCGAATGATGTTGCTTTAAATCGCCCCCTATATTTCCTCGTCGGTCGCTGCCGGATAAGCCGCGTTAGAGCGTTCCCAAGTCGAGATAGCTGTCTTGATTTTGGCCTCGTCGTTCAACCGAAACTCAAGGGCAAGAGCCGCCATGCGGTCGGCGTGGCTCATGCCCTCGTTGCGCAATTCGTCGTTGTGCTGGCCGATCTCAATCCATCTGTGTTTCGCCCCGAACGGCTGCCGGCCACGCTTTGCGGATGACAAGTAGTCGGCCAGCGCCTGCAACTCCGGCGTGGCAGTGCCGGACGCCATGGCCGCATCGATTTTCGCCAGCGCATCTTGCCGCCTGCCGGCGTGCAGGTCGTCCTTGATCCATATAAGTCGGGCATCAAATTTCAGCGGCGGCATTGGTGTGACCTCGTGAATGATAGGTCAATGTACGCAACCCGACAGGTCGCCGCTACGTGGCGGTGGCGAAGCCGCCCCCTACCTTTCCAATAGATTTCAATCGCCGGACTGATAGTCAAAGATGGCCTTCACCATCTTTTCGTGCCATAGTCCCAAGTCAACGATATCAATACGTTGAGTTCTGCTATAGTAACCAGAACGCTCCTCCGCTACCATTTGATTTTCCTAAACATTCGCTTGTTTTTGGCAGACGCCCGATGGCTGTTTGGGCGCTCGTTTGGGAATCTCGCCGCCGACGGCATCATGCTGTCCGGGCTGCACGCCGCCGAATTGTTCCAGACAGCCTTGCAGTGCCCCGTAAGCAGACATCGCCATTGCCTGCCAGAGATTGCTGAGCTTTGCGAAGCGGGCAATTGCACCTTGCTTCCGTAAGCAAGCAACCGGAACGGTCTTTCTTGCCGGGCAGTTCGTGCTGCCCTCCCCCGATCATTCCGCAAAAGGGAACTGGCGAGGCCTCATCCGCACCAACCCATCATTGCAATCAGAAGGCGAGTTGTGCCATTTGGTCGTTGCCTCGGCAGCATTTCCTGAATCGCTGCAACGGAGAGGTTCCCGCTCGGCGACCCGGAAGGGCGGGGACCCGATGGCGGGTTTCATCCGGCAAAGGTGAGATCAATGGTACGCCCGCTCTATGCCCACTCCGTCACCAACCTGAAAGAGCAGGACTGGGAGGTGCTTGCGGATCACCTGACGGCCGTGCGGGACGCGGCAGCGGCGCGTGGCGACGTGTTCGGGGTGGCGGCGCTGGCCGGAATGGCCGGTTTGCTGCACGATCTGGGCAAGGCATCGCCGGAGTTTCAGGCCTATATCCGTGGCAACGCCAACCGTGGCGGCGATCATTCCTCGGCCGGCGCCGTGCTGGTCCAGAAGCTCTGGCCGCGGCTTGCCCCCTTCATCGCGCCGGTCATCGCCGGCCATCATGCCGGTCTGGCGGACGGCCGCGAACTGGCAGACCGCCTTCGGCGCTGGAGCCAGTCGGCCGGCGATGCGGAGATCGGACGCGACATTCTTCCGGCGCTGCCGGACATGGCCGCCCTGAGCCCCACGCGGAGATTCCGGCCGTCGCCGGCAAAGGGCTTTGAAACGCAGTTCCTGATCCGGATGCTGTTCTCATGTCTCGTCGATGCCGATTCGGCAGAGACGGAACGTTTCATGGTGACCGCGAGAGGTGCCTCCCTGCCCCCGCGCGTCGACGCGCCTTCTCTTGCGGACCTGCGCAACCGGCTCGATGCCTTTCTCGCCGAGCTCTCCGGCGACGCCCCGGACACCGTCGTGAACCGCCTGCGGGCGGAGATTCTGGTCCATGCCCGGTCCAAGGCCGCGCTGGAGCCGGGCCTGTTCACACTGACGGTGCCGACCGGCGGCGGCAAAACGCTGGCCTCCCTTGCGTTTGCCCTCGATCACGCTGTGCGCCACGGCCTGCGGCGCATCATCTACGTCATTCCCTATACCTCGATCATCGACCAGACGGCGGACCAGTTCCGCCGCGCGCTGGGTGCCCCGGAAGCCGTGCTCGAACACCACGCCAGTTTCGACTGGGACCGTGGCTTCCTTTCCGACGATTCCGGCGGCGACAGCCTGACGGCCCTGCGGCGGGCGGCGGAAAACTGGGATGCGCCGATCATCGTCACCACGGCCGTACAGTTCTTCGAGAGCCTGTTCGCCAACCGGCGCTCACGCTGCCGCAAGCTGCAGGCCATTCCCGACAGCGTGGTGGTGCTGGACGAAGTGCAGACACTGCCGGTGAAGCTCATCGGCCCCTGCCTGGCGGCGCTGCGGGAACTGGCGGTGAACTATCGCGTCAGCCCGGTGCTGTGCACCGCCACCCAGCCGGCCCTGCGCATGCAGGACGGCATGAAGAACGGCCTCGACATTGACGACGCACGCGAACTGGCTCCCGATCCGGCCCGGCTTTATGGCGCGCTGAAACGGGTCGGCGTGGAACGCCTCGACGGCCCCGTGGCCGACGAGACCATCGTCTCGCGCATGCGGGAGATCGAAGGCGGGCAGATGCTGGTCATCGTCAACACCCGCGCCCATGCCCGCGCACTCTATGAGGCGATCCGCGGTCTCGACGGCGCCTGCCACCTGACGACCCTGATGTGCCCCCGCCATCGCCGGGCGGTGCTGGCCGAAATACGAAGCCGCCTGAAAAGCGGCCTGCCGGTTCGCCTCGTCGCTACGTCGCTGATCGAAGCTGGCGTCGATGTCGATTTTCCGGAAGTCTGGCGGGCCGCGACGGGGCTGGACGCCATAGCGCAAGCGGCGGGACGCGGAAATCGTGAGGGGAAGCATAGCCTTGGTCGGGTTGTGGTGTTCGAACCGGCAACCGTGAAACCGGGCGGCGACATCGCGTTGCGCTGGGGGGCGGCGCAGTCGGTGTTCCGGGCCGGGCACGATCCGCTCGGCCTTGAAGCGGTTTCCGCTTATTTTCAGGAACTGTACTGGCGCAAGGGTGAGGAGGCGCTGGATGGCGCCATGCTGACGCTTAACGGTGACGAAGCAAACAAGCAGCGGGGCATTCTGACGGCTATCGCCGCAAGTGAATCCAGCAAAGCTTTCCCCTTCGCTGCCGTCGCAAACGGGTTCCGCATGATTGATGAGGCGATGGAGCCGGTCGTTGTGCCGTGGCGCTCCGGCCCGCAGGACGACGACGCCGAACGGCTTCTGGCCCGTATCGCCGCCGCCGAGCGCCCGGCACGCGACGATTTGCGCCGCCTGCAATCCTATCTGGTGCCGATCCCGGACGGGTGGCGCCGCGAATGGCTCGCCGCCGGCGTGTTGGTGCCAGTACACGGCGCACTCCGCGACGTGATGCTGCGATTCGAGACGCTGGCGTTCTACGACCCGCAGGCCGGCCTCAACCCCGTCGGCACGGGAGCGATGAATGCGGATGACTGCATTGTTTGAGGGGATCCATTGGCGTGCGTTACCGGCGTGACTTTCCGCGCAGTATTCCAACGCCACGAAGCTCGAGGCTGAATTCAGGCCTACCACTGCCAAAAATAAGCAACTTCCCCCAGAGCCTCATAGAGCAATTACAATCGGCTTGCGGGAAAGGCATGGCACAATTTGTATTCTTTATAACAGAAAACACAAATCTCAGACGTTTATTTTCTGTCACTATTCTGCGTTGACGCATGTGCGACACGTCGCGAAGATTCAGCATCCATAAGTTGATTCGCGATCTAAAAGCGAAGGCGATGTCGAGGCTGGGGAAGCGGTCCGGCTACAAAGGGGGAGGACGATGGCCTACGGCGTGCGCCTGAAGGTGACGGGTGAGCGGGCCTGTTTCACGCGGCCGGAAATGAAGGTCGAGCGTGTTTCGTATGACGTCATGACGCCTTCAGCGGCGCGCGGCATTCTGGAAGCCGTGCATTGGAAGCCGGCAATCCGCTGGATCGTGGACCGCATCCATGTGCTGGAACCGATCAACTTCCAGTCGTTCCGGCGCAACGAGGTCGGCATAAAGGCCAGCGCCGATCTCGCCGCCAGCGCCATGCGCAAACGCACCACGCAGGGACTGGGCATCGCGGTGGACGAGAACCGCCAGCAACGGGCCACAACCCTGCTGACCGATGTGGGCTATGTCATTGAGGCTCATTTCGAAATGACGGACAAGGCCGGCGAGGCCGACACGCCGGCCAAGCACCTCAGCATGTTCAACCGCCGGGCTTCGCAAGGGCAGTGTTTCCACCGGCCCTGCCTCGGCACGCGTGAGTTCGTGGCCGACTTCGCCCTCGTCGCGGAAGGCGAACCGCTGCCGAAAAGCAATCTGCCGGCCAACCAGAGAAACCGCGATCTCGGCTGGATGCTGCTGGGCATCGATTTCGATCACAACAGCGAGGCCCGCTTCTTCCGTGCCCGTCTTGAAGACGGCGTGCTGGATGTCGCGCGTTGCGTGGCGGAGGGAACGGCGCAGTGACCATCCTTCAGGCCCTCAACCACTATTATGACCGCATGGATGCACGCGGCGAAGTGGAGGCCCCCGGCACGACGAGAGAGAAGATCAGCTTTGCTGTCTCCCTCGATGAGAATGGTACCCCGGTGGACGTGGTGGACCTGCGCGAGCAGGCCGGAAAGCGTCAGGTTCCGCGGCTGCTGGCCGTGCCGGCAGCCGTCAAGCGTACCGCCGGCATTCTGCCGAACCTGTTCTGGGACAAGAGCGCCTATGTGCTGGGGCACACCGCCGGCCCGGATAAGCGCACGGCACAGGAGCACGCCGCTTTTCGCGACCGGCACCTCGCCCTGCTAGGCAATTCAGACGACGCCGGTCTGGCCGCCCTCGACCGATTTCTGCGGAACTGGCAACCCGAACGGTTCGACGCGGCACCGTTTTCGCCGGACATGCTGGACACCAATATCGTGTTCCGCCTCGAAGGCGAACAGGGCTTTGTGCACCAGCGCCCCGCCGCCCTTGCCCTGCTGGCCGGGGCAGGTGGAGAAAAGACCCCCGCCGCCGGGCGCCTGTGTCTTGTTACCGGGCGCAGGGCGCCACCGGCGCGCCTGCATCCCTCGATAAAGGGGGTCGAGGGCGCGCAATCTTCCGGCGCCGCGCTCGTGTCCTTCAATCTCAATGCCTTCGAATCCTATGGCAAATCGCAGGGCGACAATGCGCCCGTCAGCGAGGCGGCCGCCGCGCGTTATGGCGTGGCGCTGAACAGCCTTCTCGACCGCAACTCCCGTAACCGCATCCGGATCGGCGACGCCACGGTGGTGTTCTGGGCGGAAACCGAGGGGGTGGGCGAGCCGGCGGCAGAGGCGGCGGAAGATATCTTCGCCGGCATATTCACCGACACGCCTGCGAAACCGACCGAGAGCGAACTGGAAGCCTCGGCCAAGATCGCCGCCGCGCTGTCGGATGTCGCGAAGGGCCGGCCGCTGGCCGATCTCGGTCTCGGGCTGGTCGACGGCACGCGTTTCCATATCCTCGGACTTTCGCCCAATGCCGCCCGGCTCTCCGTCCGGTTCTGGCTGAGCGACGACTTCAGCGTCTTCGCCAGCCGCCTCGCTGCCCATGCCGCGGCGCTGGCGCTGCAGCCGGCGCCGATCGGCTGGGGGCGGGGCCCCTCGCTGCAACGGCTTCTGGTGCGCACCACCGCCGCGCAGGATAAATTCGAGAACATTCCGCCGCTTCTTGCCGGCGAGCTTGCCCGCGCCATTCTCGCCGGCACGCCCTATCCGCGCACGCTGCTTTCCGCCGTCATCCAGCGTGTGCGGGCAGGCGACGACCCCTCCACCGGCTGGCACGCGGCGGCTGCCAAGGCCGTGCTGATCCGATCCGGAAACTGGGAGAACGCCCCCGTGAGCCTCGAGAAGGAGACGTCCGACGCAGCCTATGTGCTCGGCCGGCTGTTCGCTGCCCTTGAGACGGCGCAGTACCTTGCCCTCGGCCGTGTCAACGCGACCATCCGCGACCGTTTTTTTGGCGGAGCTTCCGCCACGCCGGCAGCGGTCTTTCCGCCGCTCATGCGCGGCGTGCAGAACCACCTCTCCAAACTGCGCAAGCAGGGCAAGGGCGGCTGGCTGGAGCGCGATCTCGACGAGATCTTCGGGCTGTTGCCCTCCCACCTGCCCCGCACGCTGGGGCTGGAGGCACAGGGCCGGTTCGTGATCGGCTATTACCACCAGCGCCACTATTTCAGGGCCAGACCCGACGCGGCGGCCGAAATCCAGAACACGCCCGAGGAGGCCCACGATGACGAAGCCTGATACGCAGGCCGTGGCCCGACGCCACGAGTTCGTGCTCTATTTCGACGTCACCAACGGCAATCCCAACGGCGATCCCGATGCCGGCAATCTGCCGCGCCTCGATCCGGAAACCAGCCTCGGCCTCGTCTCGGACGTGTGCCTGAAGCGCAAGATCCGCAACTATGTCGCTCTCGCCCGCGAAGAAACGCCCGGCTTCGAGATCTACATGCGCGAAGGCGCGACGCTGAACCTTGAGCACAAGCGCGCTTGGACAGCGGTGATGCCGGAAGTCACGAAGGCGGAAGACCTGAAAAGGCCGCCGAAGGACGTTGCGAAGGCGCACGAGCTGACGCGCTGGATGTGCGCCAATTTCTGGGATATCCGCACCTTCGGTGCCGTCATGACGACCGGCGTCAATTGCGGTCAGGTGCGCGGGCCGGTGCAGATCGCCTTCTCCCGTTCCGTCGAAGCCGTCGTGCCGCTGGAAATCTCCATCACCCGCCTTGCCGCCACCACCGAGGCCGACGCCGAGGCCAAAGGCGGGCGAACCATGGGGCGCAAGCACATCATCCCCTATGGGCTTTATCGCGTGCACGGTTTCATCTCGGCGCCGCTCGCCTCTCATCCCGTCAAGGGCACCGGCTTTTCCGAGGGTGATCTGGAGCTGCTGTTTCAGGCGCTTGAGGACATGTTCGAGCACGACCGCTCGGCCGCGCGGGGCGAAATGGCGGCCCGCAAGCTCATCGTGTTCCGCCACGAGAGCGCGCTCGGCAACGCCCATGCCGGCGCCCTGTTCGACCGGGTGAAGCACTGGCGGCGGGTGGACGGCGAGAACCGGCCCATCGATGCCCGCCTCGACAACCTGCCGCCGGCCCGCGCGTTCGAGGATTATGCCATCACCATCGACGACACGGACCTGCCCGCGGGCGTCGAGATCATCGAAAGGCTGTGAAGCCATGCTGCCGGCGCCGCAGAGGGAACAGGAGGAAGACCTCATCCCGCTGTCGGCGCTGCAGCACTATCTCTTCTGCCCGCGACAGTGCGCGCTGATCCATGTGGAGCAGCTTTGGGCTGAAGATGCCGCGACGGCGGAAGGTCGCCTGCTGCACGAGGCGGCCGACGCCGGCCGGGGCGAAACCCGGCCGGGCCTGCATATCGCCCGCGCGCTGATGCTGCGGTCCTTCAGCCTCGGCGTTTCCGGCCGGGCCGACGTCGTGGAGTTTCGCGGCCCCGGCCGCGTTCCCTTCCCGGTGGAATACAAGCGCGGCCGGCCCAAGGCCCACCGGGCGGATGAAGTGCAGCTTTGCGCCGAGGCGATCTGCCTTGAGGAGATGTTCGGCCATGCCATAGCGGAAGGCGCGCTGTTTTATGGAGAAACACGCCGCAGGCTGCCCGTGGCCTTCGATGCCGGCCTCCGGGCCCTGACCGCGCAGGTAGCAACCGACGCCCGCGCCATGATCGCCGCCGGCCGCACGCCGCCGCCGGTGAAGAAAGCAGCCTGCCGCCGCTGCTCCCTTCACGACCTCTGCCAGCCGGAACGACTGGAGCACCCGCCCGTGGTCGCCCGCTGGCTGGCGAGCCGGATCGGCTGAACGGGCAACACCATGAAGAAGCTGCGCAATACGCTCTATATTACCCGGGAAGATGCCTGGCTACGCAAGGACGGCGACAATCTCGTCGTCGAGGAGGGAGGCTCCGAAATCGCCCGCGCCCCGCTGCACATGCTGGACGGCGTCGTTACCTTCAGCCGGCCCGGTCTGTCGCCGGCCCTCATGGCCGCCTGCGCGGAAGCCGGCATCACCATATCCTGCCTCGATCCCAACGGCCGCTTTCTTGCCCGCATCGAGGGGGCCCGCAGCGGCAACGTGCTGCTGCGCAGGGCACAGTTCCGCGCAGCCGATGTGCCCGCCCGCACGGTGCCGGTGGTGCAGGCGATCGTGGCGGCAAAAGTCGCGAACCAGCGCACGGTGCTGCGCCGCGCACTGCGGGACCATGGCGAAAGCCTGACGCCCGCCGACCGCGACGACCTTGGCAATGCGGAAGCCCGCCTCACCGACATCGCCCGTCGTGCGCTGGCCACCGCCGATACCGACACCTTGCGCGGGCTGGAGGGCGAGGCGGCGGCCCGTTACTTCGCCGTCTTTTCCTGCCTCATCCGTGTCGACGACCCGGCTTTCGCCTTCACCGGCCGCTCGCGCCGCCCGCCGCTGGACCGGGTAAACGCCTTGCTTTCCTTTCTCTATGCCATGCTCGGCCACGATTGCCGGTCTGCACTTGAAGCCCACGGGCTCGACCCGCAGGTGGGCTTCCTGCATCGCGACCGGCCGGGCCGCGCCGGCCTCGCGCTGGACCTGATGGAAGAAATGCGGCCGGTTCTGGCCGACCGGCTGGCCCTCAGCCTCATCAACCGGCGGCAGTTGAGCGCCGGAGACTTCGTCGTCGAGGAGGCCGGCGGCGTGCGGCTGACAGACGACGCCCGCCGCGCCGTTCTCGTCGCCTGGCAGGAGCGCAAACGCGACGAACTGCGCCATCCCTTTCTTGAAGAAACGATCCCGCTGGGCCTGCTTCCCCATGCGCAAGCCCAGCTTCTGGCCCGGTATCTGCGCGGCGATCTGGATGGATATCCCGGCTTCATCTGGAAATGAGCGGCCATGCTGATGCTCATCACCTACGACGTCTCGACGGTGACACCCACGGGAGCCCGGCGTCTTCGCCGGGTAGCGCGGGCCTGCCTCGACTACGGACAAAGAGTGCAGAACTCCGTCTTTGAATGCGAAGTCGATCCGGCACAATGGGCCGTACTGCGGGCCCGGCTGATTGCGGAAATCGACACAGCGCACGACAGCCTGCGGTTCTACCGCCTTGGCGCAGAGGGCCGCCGCCGAGTAGAACACATCGGCGCCAAAGCGGTCCCCGACCTCGAAGATCCACTGATCATATGATCACCGGCCATCTGCCGGCGCGCGCGAACCACAAGCGCACAGCCCCGAGCCGGCTGGTTCGCGCACCGGACAATTCGTTGATAAGACGAAGCTCTCCTGCTTCCACCCAACCGCTCCGGCCGCCCCCCCCCTTCTGCAGCCAGCGGTTCGCGCCGCCAGACCTGTTTTTCGTTTGCGGTGTTGATGTTACGAATAGGCGGTCGCCCCCC
>DAIPYB010000077.1:0-9562 GCA_036782955.1 Pseudoxanthobacter sp.
GCCTGGCCAAAATCAGCCACTCCAACGACCAATTCCACGGCACGCTGTTCGCCGAGGCGATCGCCAACGACCGGCCGCTGGTCGTTTCCTACAAGGGCGACCTGCTGTTTCCGGTGCTGGTGGATTATCCGGAAAGTCGCTTCGGCGGCTTTCTGGCGGTCACGGACTATCGCGACCCCTTCATCGAGGATGAGATCCGCCAGAACGGCTGGCTGGTCTGGCCACCGGTACGTTACTCCTACAGCACCGTGAACAACGAGATTCCGGTACCCGCCCCGGCCCCGCCCTCGTGGATGCTGAGCCGGGCGGAGCGGTGCTCGCAGATGCCCGGCGGCGTGGATGACCCCAATTGCACCATCGGCAACTGGAACTGGCTGGGCACGGACGATCAGGGACGCGATGTGCTGGCCCGCCTGATCTACGGCTTCCGCATCTCGGTGCTGTTCGGACTGGTGCTGTCGGTGCTGTCCTCGGTCGTGGGCGTGGCGGCCGGCGCGGTGCAGGGCTATTTCGGCGGCTGGACCGATCTTCTGTTCCAGCGCTTCATCGAAATCTGGAGTTCCATTCCCACCCTTTATCTGCTGCTGATCCTGTCGTCGGTGCTGGCCCCCAGTTTCTGGGTGCTGCTGGGCATTCTGCTGCTGTTCTCGTGGGTGGCGCTGGTCGGCGTGGTCAGGGCGGAATTCCTGCGCGCGCGGAATTTCGAATATGTCAGCGCGGCGAAGGCGCTGGGAGTGGGCAATTTCACCATCATCTGGCGTCACCTGCTGCCTAACGCCATGGTGGCCACCCTCACCTTCATGCCCTTCATCCTCAACGGCTCGATCACGACGCTCACCTCGCTCGATTTCATGGGCTATGGCCTGCCGCCGGGGTCGCCATCGCTGGGTGAGTTGTTGTCGCAGGGCAAGGATAACCTGCAGGCACCATGGCTCGGAATCACCGGATTTCTTGTAATCTCGCTCATGCTGTCGTTACTGATCTTCGTGGGAGAGGCGGTGCGAGATGCCTTCGATCCGCGCAAGACCTTCCGCTGAATCAAGACGTTCAGCTGAACGCCATCCCGTGGGCGTGACGAGCTTGTCCGCTTCTTGCTAAAGCCGGTTTTCCACACACTGAAAGCCTGCGATCCCTCGGAAGACTGCCTGATGACAGAACCGTTGCTGAAAGTCGAAGATCTGACAATCCGGTTCCGCCGCGAGGACGGTTCGGAAACGGTGGCGGCAGATCGCGTCTCGTTCGAGATCGCCCGCGGCGAGACGATGGCGCTGGTGGGGGAATCGGGCTCCGGCAAGTCGGTCACGGCACAGGCGCTGCTGCAACTGGTGCCCAGCCCACCGGCGGAGCGCACCGGTGGCCGCGTGCTGTTCAAGGGGCAGGATCTGGCGGCACTGGACGAGGCGGGCATCCGCAAGGTGCGCGGTCGTGACATCACCATGGTGTTTCAGGAGCCGATGACCTCGCTGAACCCGGTGCATACCATCGCCCGGCAGGTCGGCGAGATTCTGCGCGTCCACAAGGGTCTCGGCGAAAGCGCCGCCCGTGCCCGCACGCTGGAACTGCTGAGCGCGGTTGGCATCCGCGATGCGGAGAAGCGGCTCGATGCCTTTCCCCACCAGCTTTCCGGCGGCCAGCGCCAGCGCGTGATGATCGCCATGGCGCTGGCCAACGAGCCGGACCTGCTGATCGCCGACGAGCCCACCACCGCGCTCGACGTGACGGTTCAGGCCCAGATCCTCGATCTCCTGAAGGATTTGCAGCGCCGCCACGGCATGGCCATTCTGTTCATCACCCACGATCTCGGTATCGTGGAACGCTTCGCCGACCGCGTCGCGGTGATGACAAAGGGGCGGATCGTGGAAAGCGGCCCGGTCGCCGAGGTCTTCGCCAATCCGCAGAATGCCTACACCCGCCACCTGATCGAGGCAGAGCCGAAGGGCGAACCGCCGGCAGCCGATCCGGCCGCGCCGGTGGTGGTGGAAACGAAGGGCCTGAAGGTGTGGTTCCCGATCCGCCGCGGTTTCCTGCGCCGGGTGGTGGACCATGTGAAGGCGGTCGACGGCATCGACCTTGCCGTCCGGCGGGGACAGACCGTCGGCGTGGTCGGTGAATCCGGATCCGGCAAATCCACCCTCGGCTTCGCCCTGCTGCGCCTTATCCAGTCCGACGGGCCGATCGTGTTCATGGGCGAGCGTGTCGACCACCGCAGCTGGAAGGCGCTGCGCCCGCTGCGTAAATCCATGCAGGTGGTATTTCAGGACCCCTTCGGCTCGCTGTCGCCCCGCATGTCCGTCGAGGCCATCGTCGGCGAAGGACTGAGGGTGCACATGCCACGCCTCAGCCCGGACGAGCGCGCCGCCCGCGTCATTGCCGCCCTTGAGGAAGTGGGCCTCGATCCGCAGACCCGCCATCGCTATCCGCACGAGTTCTCCGGCGGCCAGCGCCAGCGCATCGCCATCGCCCGCGCCCTTGTGCTGGAGCCGCATTTCATCGTGCTCGACGAGCCGACCTCCGCGCTGGACAAAAGCGTGCAGGCGCAGGTGGTGGACCTGCTGCGATCCATCCAGAGCCGCCGGCAGATCTCCTATCTTTTCATTTCCCACGATCTCAGGGTCGTGCGGGCGCTTGCCAACGACATCATCGTCATGCGCGCCGGCAAGGTGGTGGAGCAGGGCGCGACGGCAGAGGTTTTCTCCAGTCCGAAAAGCGACTATACCCGCGCCCTCATCGCCGCAGCCTTCAACCGCGCCCCGGCCTGACAATCCGGCCCGCAGGCGCCCGTCTCAGGCCCCGGAGACGGGCGCCTGCGGCTTGCCCCCCTCCTCCCGGCCGTCGCCATCGCGGAGCCCAGCCCATGCAGGTGCGCAAGCGCATCCAGAGCCATTTCTTCCGCTACCTGACGGTCGTCATGATCGTCTGCCTGCTGCTGTTTCCGGTGCTGGAGCATTTCCACGTCGGCCTTGCGGCCCTGTCGCTGGTGGATATCACGGCCGTTCTGCTGGCCATCCGCATGGCCAATCACTCGCGATACATGCGCGTGCCGATCCTTGGGCTCGCCGTGCTGGCTGTCGTGCTCGATATCTGGGAACTCGGCACCAGCCAGAAGGAAATGGCGATCCTGTCATCGCTCTATTTCTGTTTCTTCTATCTGTTCGCCATCTATTCCATGCTGAAATATGTGCTGGCAGCCGGGGAAATCACAATCGAGAAGCTGTTCGCCTCCATTGCCGTCTATATGACAATGGCACTTCTCTTTGCGCTGATCTATCGAATCATCTTCCAGATGAATCCGGAAGCGTTTGTGTTCGCCAACGCGCCGAAAGGCGAGACCAGCCTGTTCTTTGAATTCATATATTTCAGCTTCACGACCATCACCACGACCGGCTATGGCGATGTCTCGCCCGCAAGCCATCAGGCGCAGGCCTTCGCGGTGGTGCAGCAGATGATCGGCGTGCTCTATGTCGCGGTGCTGGTCGCCCGGCTCACCAACCTCTACTCCACGTCATCGCCGCGCGACGACGATGACATCTGAGGCCCCGGGCGGGAGATGGCGCGGCACCCCGTGCCGCCTCCCGCCGGCCCGGCCTTTCTTCCGAAAGCCGGACGCCTTACTGCTTTACCAGCTTCCGCAATTCGTCCGCCTTGGTGTTGACGAACCAGCCCATGTAATTGACCTGCGGATAGACCACGCCGCGGGCGTTCTCGTTGGCCGCTTTCAGCTTGTAGGCACGATCGCGGACATCGCCCACATTGTAGAGCGTGGCGGTGATACCGGGATTGCGCGAGATGTCGAAGCCGGCGATATCGCGGTAGCTGTCGATGGAAACCTTGGTAAGCGCCGCGATGTAATCCAGCGACGTATTCGGATCCATGATGGCGCTGTAGAGCGCCGGGGCGTGATCCATGTCGATCCGCGCGCGGCCGGAATGCCTGGCCACGATATCGGCCACCGACAATGCCGCGATCGGGCTCAGCTGGCCAAGGCCGAAGGTCTGTCCGGCATAGAGCGGCTGGAAGAACACGCGGCTGAAGCGGTCCTTGGGGAAAGACACGCCATCGACGGTGCGCCCCCGGAAGCTGGCCTTCCAGACTTCCTCGCGGCAGTCCCACAGGTCGAAATCGTTGTGCGCGCTCTTGCAGCGGTCGAACTCGGGCCGGGCCACGAAATCCGACACCAGCTCGCCCTTGTACTGAAAGCGCAGCGGCGTGCCGAGATAGGACATGGCCTTGATATAATAGGCCTGCGCGGTATCCACCGCGTCGACATTGTAGGTGTGCTCGCCAACGATGGCGCCAACGATATGAACCGGATCAATGTCATAGCGCGCCGCAACCTTGCGGACGCGGGCGATCAGCGCCGGGTCGCGCTCCAGCATGCCGTAGATCTGGCGATACTTGGCCTCGAACGAGCCGCCGGTCTCGCGGGTGCGGGCAATCGAATTGCCATCCACCGCCGGCTGGCTGTCGCTGGCATTGCCCGGCGGCACCTCGATCGGCCCGGCCATCACCGCACCCGCCGGCACCGGCAGAACCGCGGCACACGCCACGACGGCTGCCACGGCCAGTTGCCCGGCCACGGTCCGCACTTTTTCGCCAATGCGCCTGAAGCCGCCGGAAGATACCGCGGCGAATGACGAACGAAGCTGCAACGGCAGCATTTCAACGACCATCCCGATCTGGCAGACACCGGCGGGCAGGCCATTGCAACAGCCCCTCAACCGCACGGCATGAGATCATTTGGAGAGGACGCCGCCGAAACGCAAGAGGCATGTGCGATCACGCCCGCGCGACCTGCCGGGTCGCACGCAATTCCCCTTGCGGTGATGCAGTCCGGTCGCAGTTCACCCGCGACCGGACAAGCGCGTCAGAGAATGAAGCGGCTCAGATCGGTGTTACGCGCCAGATCGCCGACACCGTTGCGCACGAAGTCACCGTCGATCACGATCGTCTCGCCGCCGCGGTCGGGCGCGGTGAAGGAGATATCGTCGAGAACGCGCTCGATCACGGTCTGCAGCCGGCGGGCGCCGATGTTCTCCACCGAAGCGTTGATCTCCACCGCGATCTCGGCGATTGCGTCCACCGCGTCGTCGGTGAACTCCAGACTGACGCGCTCCGTCGCCAGCATCGCCGCCGACTGCTTCAGCAGGCTCGCCTCGGTCTCCGTGAGGATGCGCTTGAAGTCGCTCTTGTCGAGGGCGGAAAGCTCGACGCGGATCGGCAGGCGGCCCTGCAGTTCCGGCAGCAGGTCGGCCGGGCTTGCCACATGGAACGCACCGGAGGCGATGAACAGGATGTGGTCGGTCTTCACCGTGCCGTGCTTGGTGGCAACCGACGTGCCCTCGATCAGCGGCAGCAGATCGCGTTGCACACCCTCGCGGGAGACATCGGCCCCGCCGCGATTCTGCCGGGCGCAGATCTTGTCGATCTCGTCGATGAAGACGATGCCCTCCTCCTGCACGAGACCGATGGCTTCGCCGATCAGGGCATCCTGATCCAGGAGCTTGTCGGATTCCTCGGCGATCAGCGGCTCATAGGCCTCCTTCACCGTGGTGCGGCGGGCCTTGCGCTGGCCGCCGAAGGTCTTGCCCAGAATCTCGCCGAGGTTCATCACCCCGACGCTGCCCGGCATGCCCGGCACCTCGAACTGCGGCGCGGCCGGCGCGGCGCTGACCTCGATCTCGATTTCCTTGTCGTTCAGCTCGCCGGCCCGCAGCTTCTTGCGGAAACTGTCTCGGGTGGCGGGGCTGGCGCTCTTGCCGACAAGAGCGTCGAGCACGCGCTCCTCGGCCTGCATGTGGGCCTTGGCCTCCACATCCTTGCGGCGCCGCTCGCGCACCAGCGCGATGCCAACCTCCACGAGGTCGCGCACGATCTGCTCGACATCGCGACCGACATAGCCGACCTCGGTGAACTTGGTCGCCTCGACCTTGAGGAACGGCGCGCCGGCCAGCTTCGCCAGACGGCGGGAGATCTCGGTCTTGCCGACGCCGGTCGGGCCGATCATGAGAATGTTCTTCGGCAGAACTTCCTCGCGCATCGCGCCTTCGAGCTGCAGGCGACGCCAGCGGTTGCGCAGCGCAATGGCCACCGCCCGCTTGGCGGCCGTCTGGCCGACGATATGGCGGTCAAGCTCCGAAACGATTTCACGGGGGGAGAGATCGGTCATGACGACCCTTTTTCGGAACGGAAAACTGACGGAACGGCGGAGGAAGGACGGTCAGACCGCCTTCAGCTTCTCCACCACCACGTTCGCATTGGTGTAGACACAGATATCGGCCGCCACCGCCATCGCCCGCCGGGCAATCGCCTCGGCGTCAAGGTCGCTATCGGCCAGCGCGCGGGCAGCCGCAAGCGCATAGAGCCCACCGGAACCAATGCCCATCACGCCGCCTTCCGGCTCCAGCACGTCGCCGGTGCCCGTCAGCACCAGAGTGGAACTCTTATCGGCAACGATCATCATGGCTTCGAGCTGGCGCAGATAGCGGTCCGTGCGCCAGTCCTTGGCGAGTTCCACGCAGGCGCGCAGCAACTGGCCGGGATACTGGTCGAGCTTGGTCTCAAGGCGCTCCAGCAGCGTGAAGGCATCGGCGGTCGCGCCCGCGAAGCCGGCGATGACATCGCCTTTCGCAAGCGGCCGCACCTTGCGCGCCGTTGCCTTGATGACGCTCTGGCCGAGCGTGACCTGCCCGTCGCCGGCAATCACCACCTCGCCGCCCTTGCGCACGGTCACGATGGTTGTGCCATGCCACTGGGCAATGCGGCCACCCTGTTCGGAAGAAGCTGACATCATCGACAGTGAACTTTCCCACCCCCGCACGGCCGTACCGGCCGCATTCAGGGTGCTGGTTGAGAGGAAGCCGTCGCGCCCGGACGCGGCCGCGGGAACCTGAAGCTTATTTAGGCGCCTCGCGGCACCATGCAAGACGGTGGCACGACCGCCCGCGCAAACGAAAGCCGCCGGCAGGGCCACCGGCGGCTTATCCAGACAAGACGCGAAGAGCGGACGGATCAGACGCCGCGATAGGTCCATACCCGCGCCGGCGGCACGTTGCGCAGGATCCACGGGCTGGGGCTGACCGTGAAGTGCCCGCTCTCCGCGGGAACCGGCGGCACCAGTGCATAGGAGAACTGGATGAACGGCGCGCCGGGCGCCAGCAGCTTCATGGCCGTGCCGATCAGCCCGCGACGGGCCTCGATGGGGCGGGTGAACAGCGGCAGACTGGAGATGACGCTCGCCACCGAACCCTCGGCAGGATTGCCCAGCGTTTCGGCAATGGCGTAGGCATCGCCCTGAATGACGGTGACGCGGGGGAAGCGCTCGCGCAGCAACTTACAGAAATCGGCGCTGTACTCGATCATCACGATGCGTTCCTGCGGAATGCCGCGGGCGAGCATCGCTTCCGTCATCACGCCGGTGCCGGGTCCGAGTTCCACGACCGGCCCGGGCCGCTCCGCCTCCACCGCAGCCGCCATGGCCCGGGTCAGATGCGGACCGGAAGGGGCCACAGCCCCGGTGGTGAGGGGATTTCCCGCCCACGCCTTCAGAAACCGAAATTCATCGGCGACCTTGTGCGTCAGACGGCGGGCACCGTTCATCATGGGATCTGTCCGGTTGCGATCAGGGATTCGGCGGGGTTCACTCCACCTCTAATCCCACCACATTGAGCCAGAATGGCAGAATTGCGACAACTGGCTGACATTCCGCTCCGCCGCCCTGCCCGACCCGTCGTCCCGCGGGCGCCGGAAAGCCAGCCCGCGGGTATTCTGCCGTCAGGAAACGCAGGACACGGGGCGTTCAGCCGCCAAGGTTATCGAAGAAGTCTTTCACCTTCGCAAAAAAGCCCTGCTCGTCGGCATGTGCCTCGGTGCCGGTCTCGCGCTGGAACTCCTCAAGGATTTCGCGCTGGCGGCGGGTCAGGTTACGCGGCGTTTCCACCACGACCTGAATGTACATGTCGCCAAACTGGGTCGAGCGCAGCACCGGCATGCCCTTGCCGCGCACGCGGAACTGGCGGCCGGTCTGGGTACCTTCCGGCACCTTCACCTTGGTCTTGCCGCCCTCGATGACCGGCACTTCGATTTCCCCGCCCAGCGCAGCCACCGTCATCGCAACCGGCACGCGGCAATAGATATCGGCGCCATCGCGCTGGAAGAAATCGTGCGGCCGGATCGACAGGAAAATGTAGAGATCACCCGACGGACCGCCACGCGCACCCGCCTCGCCCTCGCTGGCGATGCGAATACGGTTACCGTCCTCGATGCCGGCGGGAATGTTCACCGACAGTGCCCGCTCCTGCGTGACGCGGCCGGAGCCGGAGCACTTCGGGCAGGGATCGGAAATGGTCTCGCCACGGCCCTGACAACTCGGGCAGGTGCGCTCCATGGTGAAGAAGCCCTGCGTGGTGCGCACGCGCCCCGAACCACCGCAGGTGCGGCAGGTGGAGGCCGAGGTGCCCGGCTTGGCGCCGGAACCGGAGCAGGCATCGCAGGTGATGGAAGAGGGAATGCGGATCTCGACGGTGCGGCCCGAGTAGGCCTCCTCGAGGGTGATTTCCAGATTGTAGCGCAGGTCGGCACCGCGCTCGCGGCCGCCGCGGCCACCACCGCCGCCACGCCGCCCGCCCATGCCGAAGAACTCATCGAAGATGTCGTTCATGGCCGAGGCGAAATCGTTGCCGAACCCGGCGCCGCCCATGCCGGAACCCATGCCGTTTTCAAACGCGGCATGGCCGTAGCGGTCGTAAGCGGCCCGCTTGTCGGCGTCCTTCAGCACGTCATAGGCTTCGTTCAGTTCCTTGAAGCGGCTTTCCGCCTCCGGATCGCCCGGATGACGGTCAGGGTGGCACCCCATGGCAAGCTTGCGGAAAGCGCTCTTCAGCGTCTTCTCGTCCGCATCGCGCCCGACCCCGAGCACTTCGTAATAGTCGCGCTTGGCCATTCGATCCTGCTTCAAAAACCGGTCTTGCAAAATTGTCCGTTCCGCCCGCGCCAAAGGCAGACGGCCGGAGCAGCAGCACACGCCGCCCCAACTTGCGGCAATGCCGCGCGGTCAGAGACCGCGCGGCACAGCCAGCACTTCAGCCTTGCAGAAATCAGGCCGACTTCTTGTCGTCACGGACTTCCTCGAAGTCGGCATCGACGACACCGTCGTCGGCCTTGGCATCGCCACCGGCGGCGCCTTCAGCCTGCGAGGCGGCATACATCGCCTCGCCCAGCTTCATGGAGGCCTGCGCCAACGCGTTGGTCTTGGCCTTGATGTCCTCGACATCCTCGGACGCCAGAGCCGTCTTCAGATCCGAAGCCGCGCTCTCGATGACCGACTTGTCGGCCGCCGCGATCTTGGCGCCGTACTCGCCGAGCGACTTCTCGGTGGAGTGCAGCAGGGCTTCGCCCTGATTGCGGGCATCCACCAGCTCGCGCTGCTTCTTGTCCTCGGCCGCATGAGCCTCGGCGTCCTTCACCATCTTCTCGATCTCGGTATCCGAGAGACCACCCGAGGCCTGGATACGGATCTGCTGTTCCTTGCCGGTGCCCTTGTCCTTGGCCGACACGTTGACGATGC
>DAIPYB010000078.1:0-9373 GCA_036782955.1 Pseudoxanthobacter sp.
ATGAATACATCATAATATCCAGAATATATTGTGATATAAATAATATTTATTTTTTTGTAAGATAAAACGTATTTTATATTGATCGATAATCTGAATGTATTGCCTTCGCCGAAAGAGACGGTATCGACCACAGCTCGCTGATGGCGCAGGTGATGTGGTAGAGGCTGGAGGCGGGCGACGGAGCGGCTATGATGTCGCCGGTCTCAGTCAGGCGTTCGTTCCATGTTCCGGGGATATCGGCGGCGAAGAACTTCTGCAGGCCACGGCCTGCCGTGAGGATTTTCTCAAAGGCCGCCGTCCGCTCTTCCGGTGCCACGGCGCGCTCCGCGGCTGCTGCCCATGCCTTGATCCGCTCGGTCTGCGGCCAGAGCCTGAAGCCGCGTTCCCGTGGCGACAAGTCGTCCAGAATCTCGTTGAATGTCAGCCCGGATGCGGCGTCCGTGCCGTGGTTTTCGCCGATTTCCAAAAGGCGGCAGGACGCGGCAATCGCTTCCGGCACGCGGCGCCGGGTGCCCCAGTCCGACAGCAGCCACGACCATTCGAACTGATGGCCGGGTTCGACGATCCGGCCGCTGTCATCCGGCATCGGCTGCCATGAACCATCGAAGAATTCCCGCAGGCAGCCCGTCTCGCCATCGATGAAATGATCGCGGCAGAGCCGGGCCAGTGCATCGGACATCGTCATCCATTCAGAGGCGGCGGGGGCATCCCCCAGTGCCCGCTCCCACGCCAGCGCGGCCTCGAACAGATGCATGTGGGGATTGGCCTTCAGCGGCAGTGTGCGGGGTCGATCTTCTTCATAACCGCCGCCGGGATGCGACCGGCTTTGGCCAAGACTGTCACGCAGACGCGCGGCGATGGCGGGAAGCGCGGGATCGCGCGTGGCTTCAAATGCGGCAGCCAGACCGAAGAGCGCGAACGCCTGATCGTAAAGATCGGCCCGTTCATCGAGGATGGCTCCGTCCGGCTGTGTCGTGAACACGACGAGGCCGTCTTCCGCGATGCAGTAGCGCCGCAGATAGTCGAGGCCGTGCCGCACCATTGCTTCCGACGGTCCCTTCCAGCCCAGTCGTGCGGCAATCGCAAAGCAGTATATCTGTCGCCCGACGACGCGGGTGCGGCGCGGCTCGTCGATTGCCGCGCCCGAACGGTCGATCTTCTCAAAAAAGCCGCCGTGCTTGTGGTCGGTCCCGGTGGTGGACCACAGCGGCAGGGCTTGCGTGAAAAGCCAATGTGTCAGTTCTTTTCGTAAAGCAATAACGCGATTTCGTGCAATTTCATCGATCTCTCTTGGGGGCATTAAATTGCATCCAGAAAGTGATATAAAAATCTTACTGTAATAAATCTATCATTATCTGGCCAAAACGGCCGTATGAGTTATGTTTATACGCTTTCCATTGCTGTGCAACATGCGATCTCATGTCTTCGACATGGAGCTTGTCTTTCAGGAGTTCGTCTATCGCGCGGGCCGTTTCCGCCGGACGCTGGATTTCTATGAGCGGCCGGAGGTTCATGAAGCCGTAGCCGCGCAGGGATTGCTCGGTCGCCAGAACCGGACAGCCGGCGGCGATCGCCTCCAGAACCTTTATCTTCAGTCCGCTGCCATGGATGATGGGCGACAGCAGCCCGCAGGATGAGCGCAGCAGCCGGTGCAGGCGCTCATCCGCCACGAAGCCGAGGCCGCGGACGTTCGGCACATCGGTGGTGTCGATCTGCTCGGTGCCCTTGCCGACCAGAAGGATTTTCAGATCGGAGCCCTGTTTCCTGAGTTCCGGCGCGAAGTCGTTCACGATCCAGCGGATGGCGTGATCATTCGGCATGAAGGCGGGGCTTCCGATGAAAACCACGAAGCGCCCGCCGCCGGCTTCGTCGCCTGTTGTGTCGGCGTTGCCGGCCTCCGGTTCTATGACCGGGCACAGGGCAATGGCCTTGGCATCCGGCAGGCCGGGAAACTGGCGGCGGTCGTAATCGGAAATGAAAATCACCCGGTGGGCGAGCGTACAAACCAGTCGCTCCCACACGGCGATCTGCACGGCGTGCACCCGGCCGAACGCTTTTCGCAGCCAGCCCTTCCTGAAGGCGACGGATTCGCGCACCAGATGCGCGGCGACATCGTGGGCGATGAAGACGATCCGTGTGCGCCCACGCAGTCGCAATCCGGCCAGCCGCGACAGCGAGAGATTGGAGAGACTGCCCAGATGGTCGATGACAACCACATCCGGGCTTTTCCTCAACGCCTCGGCGATTGCCGAGCGGGCGGGTCCTGACCGGAAGCCGACATAGGCAAGCAGCCCGCCGCTGGCCACAAACGGCAGCTTGATGGCGAGCCGGCTGCCTGTGCCGCCGGCGGCGGCAAGGTCGGCCGGAAAGACGCGGGCCCGCCCATCCGCTGAGACGGCGACGCCGCCGGGAACCGTGGCATGATGGGCGGCGATAGCCGTCAGGTCGATGCGCGGGTCCGCTGCGATCTGGCGCAGGTGCGCGGCGGCGCACACGTCCATGCCGGAGGCTGGCTGAAGCGGATTGCCGGCTTCGATCAGCAGGACTTTC
Organism: Pseudoxanthobacter sp.; assembly: GCA_036782955.1. Taxonomy (GTDB): domain Bacteria; phylum Pseudomonadota; class Alphaproteobacteria; order Rhizobiales; family Segnochrobactraceae; genus Pseudoxanthobacter. The sequence goes on from DAIPYB010000078.1 coordinate 2,551, forward strand.
GTCTTCGACATCGCAATTCCGCTACTGTCATGCGGGTCCGGGGAGCGGGTGGAGGCTGCCGCGAGGCGATTGCCGCAGTTGGGTTGCGGCATCATGGTGGCGCGACAACCGGCTCTGCCCAGTCCGCGGCCTCGGCCGGTGGCCGCACGACCACCGGCATCATGCCTATTGTCGACGGTCGAGCATCGTCGCGTGCCGGCGAGCAAAGGAGGTGCACCTCGCTGCCGGGCGGGGGGGCGAGGCGTGCCGGTGTCCCCGCATCGGCGGTGGACCACAGCACCCAAAGCGGCCGGCCCTTCCGGTCCCGCCCTTTCAGCCAGCGGGTCGTCGGCGTCGGGGCGGTCAGGTCTGCCGCGCTCAGATCTCGGGCAAGGGTGGCGGCTGCTTTCAGCGCGCAGGCGGCTGGCTTGGGATGGCCCTGTCGGTCCAGCAGGCCGAAATTGTCTTCCAGTTCGGAGGGGTCATGCCCGCGGTCGCGAAACTCGTAGAACCATATGCCTGCCACCCAGCTGCGGGCGCGCGTGGCCAGAATGAACTGGGCGACATTGGCGGCTGCCCGGTCGGGCGGCACGGTGCAGGCCGCCTTCGGGCTGGGCCAGCCATATTCCGTCACATAGATGCGCAGATCCTGCCGGCCCGTCGTGTCGGTGACCAGACGGTGAAAGTCGTCCAGACGCGACAGCAGGTCTTCCGCCGTGCGCTCCGGCATCGGCGCGCAGTGATTGTAGAGATGGACGGAAACGCCGCTCGCCCCTTCCGCCATGCCGGCGGCCAGCGCCCGCCGCGTCCAGACCCAGCCCTTGTCTTCACCGATGGCGCCGACGACGATCTGCGCATCGGGTGCTTCGGCTCGGATGGCGCGGGTCGTTTCCCGTGCCCAGAGGGCATAGCTTTCCGGGCTGTAATCGTGGTTGGTTCGGGTGAACGATAGCGGTCCGATACTCGTGCTGCGGCGCCAGCGCATGTTCCATTCGTTGCCGATCTCATAGATGACCGGCCTGGCCGCGACGGCGCGCACCACGCTGCGCGCGAAAGCCGCGAACCGGGCGCGGCTTTCGCGGTCGCGCACCGGGGGCAGGCCGTCGCGGGGCTGGCGTTCCAGCAGCACCAGCAGCGGCGTGCCAAAGCCGCTTTCCAGCATGGCGTTCAGCCGGGGCAGGGTTGCGAGGGGATAAACCGGCCCTGTCTCGTCCTTGCGTTCATAGACATCGTCGCGCCAGGTATCGAAGCCGAGATCGCGCAGCAGCGGCAGGTCGATGGCGGGCTGGTAGTCCGGCCGCACGCTCTGGGCGTTGTGGAGCCCGATGCCGATGAGCGGTGCGGCTTCGCCAGCCAGGGCGGGCGAGGCCATGGAGAGTGTGACGGCGAGGGCGCGCACGACAGGGCCAGCCGGCAACCGGCTGCGCCGGCTTGCAAGTGTCCGGCCGGCATCAGCCATGGGCCCGCCCGCCGCTCTGGGTGCGGCCCGGCAGCGCCAGCACTTCCTGCAGAAATGCCTCATAGGCATCGACTGCCCGCTCCGGCGTAAACCGCTCGCTGTCGGCGCTGGCAGCCGCGCTCCAGCCGGCGACGATGGAGCGGTCGGCGATGAGATCGCGCATCGCTCCGGCCCACGCGGCGCTGTTGCCTGCGGGCAGAAGGCGGCCGCTGACGCCGTCGCGCACCAGTTCTCCGATGCCGCCGATGGCGCTTCCCAGCACCGGCAGGCCAAGCTGGAGTGCCTGAATGACCACGCCGGGCGAGTTCTCCGGCCATAGCGATGGCACGCAGAGCACATCGCTGTCGGTCATGATGTTGGCGACATCCTGCAGGGCCACCTTGCCGGTGAACGTCACCCATGGCTGGCTGCCGAAGCGCGACCGGAGGTCTTCCAGTTCGCGCCCGTCGCCGACGACCATCACCTCGAAGGGAACCGTGCCGGCCAGTGCGGCCGCGGTTTCCAGCAGGAAGCCGACGCCTTTCGCCTGCGCGATCTGCCCGACATAGAGAAAGCGCACTTTCTCCCGCCAGCTGCCGGCGACCTGTGGGGCAGGGTAGGTATTCGGGTTCAGGATGACCGCCGTGGGCCGGCGGTCGAGCGGCACGAACGCCTGCACCCGCCGCAGATTGGCCGCGGACGGCGATACCAGACCAAGGCGGGGAATGGCACGCAGGTAATCGGCCTTGATCCGCGAGGAAATCCGGCACGACGGACATGGCTTTTCGCACAAACGCCCGTTCCGCAACATGGTCGTCTTGTAGCAGACATAGCTGAGGTCGTGCAGCACGGCCACGGTGGGCACATCCCGCGAGGCCAGTTCGAGCAGCCCGTTATAGCCCAGCCCCTGCGGCACCGGCACAAGCGCGATGTCTGGCCTGACCCGGTCCAGAAAACGCCCCCAGATCCGCCGGTTGCGGGGATCCAGATGATCCTGCAGATGCCAGATTGCTTTCTTCGCGGCAGGCTGGCCGCTGACCTCGAACAGCGTATAGGCGCGCGGCGGCCTTGCCCGCTCGATGGTGTAGGGCAGGGTCTCGTCCGCCAGCGATGGTCCGGCAACCTCGGTGGTCAGGACATGAATTTCATGTCCGCGCGCAGCCAGTCGCAGCACGAGCTGATGCGTGCTGATCTCGGCTCCGCCGATGACGTGCGGAGGAAAGAGCGCGCAGAAAACCGCTATACGCATCGTCTGCCCCAAGGTTGCCCCAAGACTGGAAAAGGAAGGCACTGCAAACAAATGGGTGTCGCGCCTCACGGCACGACGGTGGAGGCAATCAGAAGGCCCGTGGTCGCAGGCCCGCCGGCCGCGGGCGGCTGGCGGCACGGACCACCACGCCCCGGAACGGGCTGAGGATCATGCCGAACACGAGCCCGAATGTTGCATTGCTGAAGCCAAGAATTGTCGTGCCATAGAGAAGAAACATGAATGAAAAATCGAAAATAAAAGGATCGCCCGACTTCTCTGGTATTCTCTTTACGAGAATAATATAGGAAAGGTATCCGGGAATGCCGAACATCAGATAAATGGCGAAGGCGAAGTTATCGACCTGATTCATCGGGTCGAACCATTCACTCAGGCCAGAAAACAGGATCGGGGAGCCCACGGTTCCAATTCCGATGCCGGAAACGAGGCCCAGCGGGAAATCGCGCAGGATCATGAGTTGCGGCTCGACCCACGACACGGTGGAGCGCACCACGAAGCTGAAGGCACTGTCGCCCACAGGGCCGTAGCCGATCAGCAATCCGTAAAGCACGGCGAGAAACGGAAACAACAGGCTGGCAGCGGCCAGCGGCCGGAAGAAGATCCGCCTGACCTGTACATGGGGAACGCGATAGAGGCTCCCCAGTGCCGCGCAGGCGATATCGATGCACAGGATCGCCGACAGAACGAATTGCGGCGTCTTGCTGGTCGTTATGTTGATGAAATAAATCGAGGCGGCGAATATGAGCGTGCGGATCAGGATATGGGACTTCGTCGTCAGATAGACGGCGAAGAGCATGATCATGAAGGCGGTCAGCGTGCTGTCTGTGCCAAGGCCTGCAATGCGCTGGGCCGAAGCGGTCCACCACAGGCGCGCGAATTCACGCTCGCGGCCGCCGACAACGAATGTCTGGCCGGTCCACGGGAAATCGAAGCGCAGATTATAGAGAACACCTGCGCATATGATGGCAAATGAAGCTGCGGCAAACAGCCAGAACATCCGGCCGGGGCGGAACCTGTCGCCGATATAAAGGCCGGCGATCAGCGGCAGGATCATCTTGATCCCGGAGCTTACGGCCGTCACGCTGTGATTGAAGAGTAGCCCGATGGTGCTGGCGAACAGCACGAAGCACAGCACGATGATATTGAAATGCAGGCGGCTCCTCTGCATCGCAAGCATGAGGATGGAGACGAACAGCAACAGGTCGGGCAGCACCCAAAAGCCGGGAATGCCACTGGCATAAAACCGGATGGGCGCGGCGAAGCAGTCGCGGACGAGGATCGACACCACGGCCGCGTAGACAATCGCGGCGGTGTAGTCCTCAACTGCAGTGTGGCCTTCATATGCTCTGGCGGCCGCCCGGCCGTGTCGGGCAATCATTCCGCCGCCCGCAGCTTTGCGGCATGGACGGCGGCGAGAACGCTGTCCGTGTCGAGTTGTGTCAGGCAGGCCCGGGTGGCGCAGCCCTGTTTCTGGAGGCAGGGCGAACAGTCTTGCGGTGCGGTCGCGATTTCCGCCCCCAGCGGTCCCCATCGCATGGGATCGGCCATGCCCCCCATGATGGATACAACCGGCCGGCCGAGGGCCCGGGCATAGTGACCGATCGACGTTTCCACGCAGAAGACGATTTCCGCGCGCTCAAGCAGCGCCCCGAGGGCAGGCCAGCCGAGACGTCCGACCGCGTTGACGGCCTCCGGCGTCGCGGCACGGATGGCGGTGGCGTTCTGCTCGTCACGCTTGCCGTGTCCGGTGATGACCGGTGTCAGTCCGTCGGCGAGAAGGCGACGGGCGAGGGCGTGCCAGTTCTCCAGCGGCCAGTCGCGTATCCCGGTCGAGGCCGTGGGGTGGATGATTGCGAAGCGGCCCGGCGGTGCGATCGCCGCGGCTTCGCGTCGGGCGCCCTCGGTGGGAGGGATCAGTTCCGGCCGCGCCGCGCGGACGGCCTCCTCGGCTACGCCCGCGGCGCGCAGCAGATCGCGCATGCCTTCGATTTCATGCCGGCGGGCTGCGTTATAGGGAACGTTGCGTGTGAGGAAGCCGGAGAAGCCGAACCGGTCCGTTCCGATGCGCGTGGGAATGCCGGTGCTGGCCAGCAGCAGGATATTGTTGGGAAACCAGGCGTGGAGATCGATGGCGAGATCGTAGTTTTCGGCCATCAGTTCGGCCCGCATCTGCCGGGCTTCCCGGACGTAAAGACGCAGCCGCTCGGCCCGGCTGCTGCCGGTGCGCGATGCGAACCAGTGGTTCAGAATATGAAGCCGGTCGATCAGCGGGTGACCGTCCAGAACGGGGCGGGCATAGGGGCCAGCCAGAAAGCCGATCCGTGCCTGAGGGAAGGTGTCACGCAGCGGGCGCAGAACGCTCGTGGAGAGGATGGCATCGCCCAGATGGCCGGCGTTGGCGATCAGGATGCTGGCCGGCACCACTGCCGGCTGCCGTCGGGGCATCAGCGCAGCCAGCGGCCACAGGCCGACGCGAAGTGCGGCAGCGGCCATGTTCTGGCGACGATAACGCTGCTGGAACCGCAGGTCGACCGGGTCATCCGTCCGCGCTGGTGATGGCATGGTTCGCGTCTCGGCTCACGTCTTGGAAGGAATGGCGGGCGCTGAATCAAGGTGCCGGACAACGGCCCGCGTAACGTCGCCGACCGTCAGAAGGTGCATGCACGGCTCGACGCCGGGCGGGTATTCGAACCCGAGATTGAGATAGGCGACATTCGGCGCATCCGGGATGAGCACTGTCGCGTGCGGAGAGCACGGCCCCCACCGCAGCGGGTTCGTCGGGCCGTGCAGCGCCACCAGAGGGGCATCGAGCGCTGCGGCCAGATGCATGATGCCAGTGTTTACGCTGACGACGACTTCGGCCCGCTGCAACAGGGCAGCGGTTTCGGCCAGCGAGAACCGGCCGGCAAAATCCATGATGCGGCCACTGCCATCATCCAGTCCGGCGAGAAGCGCCGCGGAATCTTCCCTGTCGCCGGGGCCGCCGGTAAAGATCACCCGCAGTCCCCGCGCGATCATGGCGCGGGCCAGATCGCGCCAGTTTTCAACCGGCCACTCGCGCATGGTCTTGCGCACGCCCGACGCCCACGGATGGCACACGACATAGGCCGGCAGGTTCAGCGCGGTGACCCTGTCGCGTGCCTCCGCTGTCGGCGCAAGCGCGGGGCGGCGGACCGATGAGACGCCGACGGCGTTCAGCAGCGCGGCATAATTCTCCGCCTCGTGGCGGTCGGCGCGGTGTTCGACAAACCGGTCGAACCCGCGATGGCGATGCTGGCCCGGGACCGCGAACCCGGCGGTGAACCGGGCGCCGGAGAGCAGCGACAGAATGGCGCCGATGCGCGGCCATGTGCACAGATCGATCAGCAGATCGCAGTGGAGGGCACGGATCGTTCTGACTGCCTTGGGCACGTTGGAAAGCGGAAGAACAACGATCCTCGCATTTCCGGGCACGAGCTTCAGCGCACCGCTGTTTGCGGCGGAGCTGAAGATGACGATCTCCGCGCCGGGATAGCGTTCCATCAGCGCGGGAACCGCGGCACCGACGGAGATTATGAAGTCCCCGATAGCACCAAGAGATATCATGCCAATTCTGGTGATATTATCCGGAAAAGGCAATTTGTGTTTTAAAGAACCTAAAAAATTTACAACAGGAATTCCAATATATCGATCCGAAAATCGAAGAAAATTATTGCCGCGCTCTTTCATTGCCCTTTCCGGAAATGAATTACTGACCCCAGTATCTGGTTATAGGCGGAATCGATGTTAGTCCAAGGAAGAATTATGCGCTAGGTTTGCATCCGGCGAATATGGTTTGCAGTGCATCTTCCGGGGCGGATTGCCGGGGCAGGGCGCGAGAGGGGCAGGATGCCGGCAAGGCGCAGCAAGACTGAAGCACGCCGGCCAGCGGGCAGCGCTGGGCCGGGCGACGGGACGGATGATGGGCACGTGCCGCGGGGGCTGTTCTGGTTGTTGGTAGCGGGGCTGGCGTGGGTACCCTTCTGGCTTGGCTCCAACCGTCCCCTGCCATGGGCTGTGAATCTGGTGCTGTTTCCCGCGCTCGTGCTGGTCTGCGAACTCCGGCTGCTGTTGCGTCGCAAGAGGCGGCCGGTGCCAGCGTCGCGTATTTCAGTGCCGGT